>JBGSIK010000198.1:0-3898 GCA_041742575.1 Candidatus Krumholzibacteriia bacterium | reverse complement strand
GACGTGGAAGTGAAAAAGCGGATATCGAATGTGCGCATCATCGCCCTCACGGCGACGCTCCTGTTGCTGCAGGTTTCTTGCACGCGAACGGGGCGGGTACCGCCGGCGCTGCCGCCGGACAGTCAGGACCGCGCCATGCTGCTTTTCCAGGAAGTCCAGACCCAGCGTGCGGCCGGGAACCTGGAGGAAGCGGCGCAGGCGGTCCGTGATCTCGTCAACGGGTACCCGGGGTTCGAGAGGATGGATGAGGCCCTCTTCGTGGCCGGCGAATTGGCGGCCGAGCAGGGGCGGCACGCCGACGCGGCGGTGCATTTCGAGGCGCTCTATACCGAATACCCTCTGAGCCCCCGCCGCACCGAGGCGATGCTCGCGGCCGCGCGTGCGCACGAGAGACTGGGCTCCTACGAGAAGAGCGCCACGGTGCTGCTCGAGCTCTTCGAGCTTCCCGTGGACCCGGGAGTGCGCGCACGCGCGGAGGAGATGGTGCTGGCGCTGATCCGCACGCGGCTCGGCCCGGGAGAGCTCGAATCCCTCTCCAAGCGATTTGCCCGGTCGCCCCTCAACCGCGAGTTCGCGCTTCAACTGGCGCGGAAGGAATACGCGAGGGGCAAATACGACCGTTGTTACGAGTTGCTGGTGGACTTCCTGGATCGGTATCCGGACGCTCGGGAAGCGGTCGAAGCGAGACGCCTTCTCGGCCAGACGTCGGAGAAGTTGCAGGCGCGGCCGGAACCGCCGTCCGGACCAGTGAACCCGAACGCCTTCGGCGTCGTTCTCCCCGTAACCGGAACGCTGTCTCTGTACGGCCGGGATTTCGAGGAGGGGGTGCGGATGGCGGTGAGCGAATTCAACGAGCGCGGCGGTGAGGGAGCGCGGGCAGTGAAGTTCGTGTCGGCCGACACGAAGGGAACGGCCGTGGGCGCGGTCAGAGCCGTACGCAAACTGGTTCTCGAAGACGGCGTGATCGGGATCGTCGGAGCGGTCTTCACCGTGCCGACAATCGCGGCGGCCATCGAGGCGAATGCGTGGCGCACCGCCCTGATTTCACCAGTGGTATCGGTTGATGACCTGCTCGAAATCGGCCCCTGGATTTTTGAGACCAAGGTGCCCGTGGAGGTGGAGGTGGCGGCGATGGCGAACATGATCGTCGCGCGTCTGGGCATGGAACGATTCGCGATCGTCGCACCGTCACGGGGACGGGGCCGGATTGCGGGCGACCTGTTCGGCGAAGAGATCTCGCGCCTGGGTGGGGAGATGGTGGTGGCCGAGTACTACGAGGAGGGTGCGACGGATTTCCGCGCTCAGCTAGAGAGGGTGAGGGAAGCGGCGGCGGAAGCGTTGTTCATACCCGGAAGCGTCGAGGAATTGCTCACCCTGTTGCCGCAAGTGGGATTCTACGATCTGCACGTGCAACTCCTGGGCCTGAGCAACTGGAACTCCGACCGGCTGCTGCGGCTGTACAAGGGCGAGCTGGAAGGGGTGCTCTTTCCGCAGGAGTCCTATCACGGCAAAGATCCGGAAGCCTACCAGCGCCTGCGGGCTACCCTGATGGAGAAGGGCAGTGGCGAGGTCAATTCGATCACGGTGTGCGGCTATTTCGGAGCGCGGCTCTTGCTCGAGGCGGTCGCGGCCGGCGCTACCGACCGGGAAGACGTAAGGGCATATCTCGACGGGCAGCTGCGGCAGGGATCTCAGAGGCGGATTGAAGAGGCCGCGGCGCTTCCGATACTCACTGTCCATTCGGGAGAGGTGATCGAGTTCACGCCCCCGCCCAAGTCCGAATCCTCCCCTCAACAATAGCTCCTGTACCTAAAAGAACTCTTGCGCCTTGCGGGGCCAGCGCGGTTTCTCCGCTCATCAGCGCTCGGCGGGCCATACATGACTTTTCGCCTCACGTTGTCCGCGTTGATTATGGTTTCTACGCTATTGTCGGGACAAAGATCGGCGAAAAGTCATGTATGGCCCGCCTTCGGCACTGCGCAAGGGGCGAGCGTGGCTTCGACGCGATCTTTGTCCCCCGAGCGGGCGCATAGTCACTCCATCGCGCCGGAGGACAACGTGAGCGACGAAGCCATGCTCGCCCCGCTGGGGCCCGCGCATCGCTGATGAGGGGAGAGGCCGTGATCGCCCCGCGTAGGCCCACGGCGCCACTTCGGCCGGTTGAGGCTAGCCGACTATGCGGAACTTGATGTGGAACTTGATCCAGACAGGGACGGATTTACCATCCCGGATCGGTGGCTGGAATACGAACTGGCGAACCGCCTCAAGGGACGATTCCTTGAAGCTCTCCGGCCCGATCGCCGACAACACGGCCGCGGTTTCCACGCGCCCCTCCTCATTCACGAGCAGCTCCACCAGAACGCTGCCTTCGATGCCGTTCTCGCGTTCGTATCGCGGGTATTCCGGCTCCACCATCTTGACGATCACAAAATCGTCGGAATATGAGGCGTCGCGTCTGGTTCTGAGCTCGGACTTCGGCTTGAGTTCCTCGTCACTCGGCGGGGCGACCAACGGCTCCGACGTTTCGACTTCGACCGCCTGAGGTTTCAGGAACTCCGGCCCATCCCGCAAATCCACTTCCAAGCTGGTCATGACCTTGAGTCGCTCCTCGTTCTCAGGGCTGGAGAAGGGATTGTCGTCAGACACGACCGTGATCTCGGGAAGCACCCGCATTTCCCCCCTCCAACCGGCCCACGTCTCGGAGTCGGAGATAGGGATGCGGTCCGACCAGAACAAAAGGGCGAGAATAAGGACGAGCGAGATCGGCACGATCCAGGCGATGCGTTTCCAGTAGGCCCGGTCGCGCTCCCAGAACTTCAAGATCTCGGGTTCGCGGTCCACAACCACAAGATAATCAAGCAGTTGAGCCCGGTCAAGCCGCCGTCCTCGGCGGTCCTCCGCCGTCGGACTGCTCCCGCTATTCCGTGGGCCCGGGGGAAATGACAACGCGCAACCGCTCGCCCGGCGAAACCAGCACGGGCTGCGAGATCGTGCGGCCGGACTTGTGGGCACGGACGACGTGTTCGCCGAGTGAGACCCGTTCGAACGAGGCCGTGCCGGTAGCATCCGTGACGAGAGTCCACGTATCATCCAAGGTGATCCGCCACTCGGCCGCCTCGCCGGTTGCGCACCGTACATCGACCACGCCGGAGTCGGACGCGCCGTAGTGGTCGAGCACGCCCAGGAACAGCGCATAAGCCTGCTGGCGTTGATACCAGGACTCCGCCAGACGCAGTTTCTCCGCCACCTCGCCTATCGACGGCGCCTCGACGACAATGGCCGGGCAGGCCGTTTGCTGGAGGGGATAGGTCACGGTCTCCAGCGGGCCGACGGCCGGCCGCGACAAACGGCGGGCCATCGCCGCAAGCACGCTTGCGGCCATCCGCTCGCCGTCCACACTGCCGGGGAAGTAATACGTCCTGAAGGCCAGGCCGCTGTCCGGCGCCGCGCGACGGTGCCGGATCTCGATGTACCGGTCGGCTCGGTACCGGTTGGCGATTCGGACAACGTCTTCCCGGGTGCGAACCTCCTCGTTGCTGCGTGTGAGGAGTACGTCCGCTCCGGCGGCCCCCAGATATCCGGCCAGATAGCGGGCGACTTGGAGGTTGGTATAAGAGCCGGACAGCCCCAGCTCCCCCATGCCGGCGACAGCCGGCGGTCCTCCCTCGGGGTCGAGGATGAAGCGCACGCCATGCAACAGGCCGCTGAACCAGGCAGTGAGAACAAGCGTATCGACAGCCCCGGCTCGAAAAGCGCCGGACGGGGCGAACGCAACCGGGCGATACCCGGGTGCCGTTACGCGCGCGAGAACGCCCGCGCTGTCCGGAGGCCCCACCCGGCCGGGTTCCGCGCTCTCGGAGAAAGGCTCGACGTACACGCCCGACGGCGACCCCGTTTC
>JBGSIK010000197.1:0-2451 GCA_041742575.1 Candidatus Krumholzibacteriia bacterium | reverse complement strand
CAAAGCGAGCGGAGCGTTAGCGAGCACGCGTGGGGTGATCGGCGACAGGACCCGCGCGGCTGCGACGAGCGGATGTGCTGAATTTCCCGACGCAGATCTGGCCTCAGTGGCGGCATGGAGATTGCGAGACCGCACGACGGCCATGTTCGTGACCGGTCTTTCCTCAGCGTATCACTGAGGGATTTTAGATTGCCGCCGCAGATCCGTTTGCGTAAAAAGGTATCAGGATGACGCCAATGTCCCGAGCAGTCTTTGCCGCCTTTCTCTTCGCGGTCCTAGCGGGGTGCACAAGCGCCCCTCGATATCGAGCCGCGCCGGCGGAGACGGTCGGCCCGCAGCTCGTGACGCGGGGAAACGACGTTGTGGAAGAGGCGCAGAAGTACGTCGGCGCTCCGTACCGGAGTGGGGGTAAAACCCGTGCGGGCGTGGACTGTTCCGGGCTGGTGGTGGGCGTGTATGAGAAGTTCGGCATCGCCATGCCGCGCGCCGCCGAAGAACAGGCCCGCTCCGGTCAGGAGGTGGCACGCTCCGAACTCCAGCCGGGCGATCTCGTCTTCTTCCGGACCGACGGCACGGGCGCGGTCTCACACGTTGGTATCTACGCGGGCAACGGCCAGTTCATCCACGCCTCCAACCGCTCCCGGCGCGTGCAGTTCGACCGCCTCGACAACCGTTACTTCCGGCGGCGGTATGAAACCGCACGAAGGATCTTGTGATTCGCACAGGGGCGGGTCATTCCTCGATCGACGACATCACCAGATGGACCTTTCCGCTTCCCCGACGGATGAGTGAGTCGGCCCGCTCGTATTCGATCGCGATCTCTGTCCCGAGTTTCTTGCGCAAAAGCTCCGTCACGGGGAGGAGGCGTTCCGGCGTGAGTTCGTGCGGCGTCAGCAACCGGACCACGATGCGGTCGCGCGAGTTCTGGATCACCTGGTACCCCTCGATCCACCCGAACTGCCGCATGGTGAATGTGATGTAGAGCCCCGTGACTTTCTTGCCATCCGGCGTGTAGACGACGTCCTGGAGCCTGCCGTCGACGCTCTTGAGCAGCGGGAAAGCCCGCCCGCACGGGCACTTCTCGCCGGGATCGGCCATGGCGCCGTAGTCCCCGATCTCATAGCGGATGAACGGTGTGGCGGCATTCCGCAAGTCGGTGATGATGATCCTGCCGGTCTCTCCTGGAGCCACGGGGCGCCCAGCCTCGTCCACTACCTCCACCATCAAGTTGTCGGCCGCGATATGGTACCCCGTGTGATGCGCGCACTCCATACCGACTCCCATGAACTCGCGGCTTCCGTATGCTAGGTAGACCTCGTCCACCAGGTGTTTCTCGAGCATTTCCCGCTGGCCCGGCTGCAGGCCTTCCGCCGCGTTGACCAGTGTGCGGGCTTTCCAGCGGAGCGCGCCCGGGTGATCCCGGGCATAGCGGGCGAGCTCGATCAACATGCTGGTGTAACCAACGATTGCGGTCGGCCGGAACCGATTGATGAGCAGACAGCATGCCTCCTTCTCCTCGTCCCCCATCCGCTGGAACACGTCGAAGGATACGCGCCGCTGGAGCTTGTTGTGGAGGTATCGTTTGAAGCGCTCCGGCCACGGCTTGCGCTTCTGGTCCGCGGCCCACAGGTAAAAACCGCGGCTGCCCTCCTCGGCCCCAGCCCAGGAGTACCCTCGGTCGGTCACCGCCGTCCGCCACTCGTAGCTCTCGCGCGTGACGTGGAACGTCACCGGCGTGCTGGTGGAACCGCTGGTCTGGTGGATATATGAGGAATCGGGAGGGGGGATCTGTTGGGAGAAGAACGCCCGCTGGTCGCGGCGGGTCCACACGGGTATTTCTTCCGGCCCGATGGGCTCCCCGGGCTTCGGAAGGTGACCGCGAAACTCCTTGACGACATCGGCATAGAACGGAAACCTGTCGATCGCTTCCCGTACTCGCCGGTCGAACAGCCCGAGGGTCATCCGCTCGAGAGCTTCCCGGGAAATCCACTCGTTTGCCCAGACCTGACGCCGGATCCGCAAACGCCGGTATCCTCGCGCCTCACCATAGAGGCAGCTCACTGTTGTCGTGAATCGCAATTTCGTCCTCCTGTGTGGCGGTGTGTGATTGTAGGGCCATCCGTAGAAATATCCACAGGATTCCAGGCCGCCGGCGGCAAATCCCCTTGACTCATCACCACCGAATCGTATAGAGGTTTAATACGTTCTGAATACTTTGCATATTCATATTTCACAAGAAGATAAAAGGCCCGATCATGACAACACGCCAGACGACAGCCCAAGACATCCTCATCGAAGGCTGGGGACGGATGGGAGAATACTGGGGCATCAGCAAGGTTATGGCCGAGATTTACGCGCTTCTCTACCTGAGCGAGAAGCCGCTCACCCTCGAAGAGATGTCCGAGAAGCTCAAAACGAGCCGCAGCAACGTGAGCCTCAACGTGCGCGGCC
>JBGSIK010000196.1:0-3943 GCA_041742575.1 Candidatus Krumholzibacteriia bacterium | reverse complement strand
GTCGAGCAATGGTACACTCCTTCGTCGAGTAAGGCCGCGAAGACGGCTGCCGGCGCCCGATCGACATACCGCTCCGAGTGCAGGACGTCGAGCACGGTTTGACGCTGCTCGGCATCCAGCGCGCGAGGCTGGCGATTCTTGGCTCGCGTCTCGCTTGCCGGCTGTGCCGGGTTACGCCGTCGGTACAGGGTCGCTCGACTGACACCCATCGCCCGGCAGGCCGCGGCCGTGCCGACCGTGGGGGCAAGCGTTTCGGTGGCGTCCATCAGCCGGTCTCTTCGCCGTCGAGGGTCTTCAGGGGGATCGTCAACATCTCGGAGACTTTTTTTTGAACGTCGATGATCAACTCCGCCTGGCGGAGTTTCTCCTGGAGACGCCTGTTCTCCCGTTGCAGGCGAGCCACTTCATCGGCCAACGGATTCTTCGGCTTCGCCTTGCGACCGCGCCGCTTGGGCGTCAGGCCGGCCAGGGCGCCCTCGTCCCGCTGCCTTCGCCAGGCGGACAAATGCGACGAGTAGAGCCCCTCGCGCCGAAGCAGTTCCCCGAGGATTCCAGGCCCGGCGCAGGCATCCGCCTCGGCCAGAACCTTCGCCTTGTACTCCGGGGTGAACCGCCGCCGCACCGGCCTCTCCAGCACCTCCGGCGAGGGGACCACTCGTCCTTCCACGGCCAGTTTCATGCCTTCCATCACGTCTTCGCCTCCTTCGCCCTCTACTCTAATAAATCAGGAGGCAGTTGTCTCACTCATGTTGACACACAGGGTTATTGCATTGCAGCATTTGTACATGCGGCGGCGCGAAGTCTCGATCGCGCGGTGGCTGGCGATATTTCTCCTGGTCGGGGGCCTTTATCTACTTGCATCAGGTGCCGGATTCCTCGTTTACATGAGTCGGCACGCTGACCAGCGGGTTCTTCCACACGTTAACATATGTCTGTTTATCGGTAGTCTCTTCCTTTGTTCCGCCTATCGATACCACAGATGCGGTCGAAGTATTCACGAACAAGGCGGGGATTACGCCCAATTGAGGTCACCTACCAACTGGCATCAGTTCTCGCTACGTTCCCTCCTGGCAGGCGTAACGGCGCTGAGTGTCGTGCTTGGAGCGACCAAGTATTTCACGCAGTCGTGGCAGCCACAGCGCGACATTGGAGAGCATGTGTATGAAAACGCACCGATTGACCTGCCACGGGGATGGTCGGACGTGAGCTACTGTCGTGTTTACAGAGAGTGGTCGCCGACGACCACCATCCCGGTAGAGACTATTGCCTATGAGTGCGATACGGATGAGGCAGCTTTTCGCAACTGGATTGTCTCCCGGCACCCTCAATACCGATCGAGTGGTAGCGCAGCAGACGTGGTACCCGCGCAGCCGCGCATGATCCGTCGCTATGTCTTTTATTGTCGCGGCCATGTGACTGAGAGTTCCGAGCAGGTTGCCATAATCCAGAATGGCTGTTACTTCACATGGCGCGACGGGTTCCATCGCGGAATCGCCGCTTTCGACCGTGACACAAGTCGCGCGTACTACGTTTTCCCGGACTGACTGTCTTTGGGGACGTCCAGACTGGATGGCCTCGGACGATAGCCTTGATCGCGGGTGGCCCTGCTGGCTTGTCCAGCAGTGCGGTGTGGAGGTAGGATGACGAGCCGTGGGAGAGCGTCAGCCGCGTCGGACGCAAGTCGGGCGATTCGACGAGCCAGGCCATTTCCAGGAGGCGACGTGTTCATGCGATCGTCGGTTATCACTGCTGGACAAGCCGGCAGCGGCACCCGGTGTCAGTCAGCGAAGGCTCCCGCAGTGAGCCCGGATTGTGGAATGCCCATCATTGAAGGAGTGCAGGTTCAATGGGGCTGGTGCGTCCGAACTTCCGTATGCCCGTAGCGTTCTTTGCGCGGTGGCGCGAGGCCCTCTCCGAAGCGATGTTCACAGTGAGGCCACATGTTCTGCCGAAGAACATGGGTCATCTGGCGCTCGAGTTTCACGAAATCGTTGAAGGAGATGCGCATGCAGTCATCTTTCATCGCAATGGCGGACCACTTGAACACGCGCTCCTTGGCGACTCCGTGAACCTGGAGGCTGGCTGCGGGCGTGGCGGCAGTCTTTGTGTTCTGCTGGGCCTGTCGTAGGTCTTGTTTGCTCACGGTGGTATTCAGGTCACATTCCTTGACGATCAATTACCTTTCGCCTTCCGCAGGCTGTTCAAGGTCAGCCAAGTATCACTTGAACAACTCGCCCGTGAGTCTTCTATTGCGTCGGTGCCCATCACATGGTCGCCGCCCAACCTGACAAATGGCAAGATAACATCCCTTCATGGCACCTTCCGCTCATGGTTCTGGAAGGTCTTTGTGAATGTTCGCCCTCTCAACTCGCGGGAATCGCTCCTGGCGCTCGACGAGTATCCGCGCAGACAACGCCTGGTCCACTTCCCAAGGACGTTTGAAGAATGGGCTTTGTCGCTGAACGGTCAAGAGATCGCCGTTGCCGTGGAACATACGCCAGTGGGCAGAGTGGATTGAAAGCGCCGGGGGTCGCTGCTGGCTTGTCCAGCAGTGCGGTGTGTAGGTAGGACAATGAGGCATGGGCCGGGATCCGCCACGTTGGAGGCAAGTCCGACATTGTGACGAACCGGGCAATTTCCACGAGTTGAAGTGCTCATACGATCGTCGGCTTCCACTGCGCCGGAGTCCGCCCCGATAGCAGAGTGAGCTATCGGGGACAGCCACGTCCTTTCCCGACAACCCGAATCGCCAGACCAATCACACACAACCCCTTTCGCAACGGAAACCAATTGGCAAGAACACAATGGAATGCAATTGGGAAATGTGGTGTGCGACACGCAACGCGCATAAGGCAATGAAGTTGCAGAGGCGCTTTGTTGAGGCTATTGGGCGCGAGAGCCGCGAGCTGACAGTGTACTATGACGAAGACACACCGGGTTACACCGTGCGCTTCTACACGACGCTGCATGGCGAGACCATCGAGCAGTATGTCGTCGATGCGATGATGATGTGTCAAGAGGTTGGCGACGGGTGGGTACTGCTGGGCAAGCTGCGTGAACGTCGGCTGTCCTTCTACTCCGGGAAGACTCGTATTTCGGGCGTGGTTGGATGTTACTGTCACCTGGAGTTTCGGAATCGGGAGAGCGACGAGAGTATTGGCGACGAACAAGCGGGCGGCAATGACGAACGGGAGCGATGATGGTGTGGCACTGGCTTCGCCAGTGACGAGTAAGGTGTTCGCACCATGCGTGCAAATCGGGCGCCCGGCGAGGATGAGTTGCCTGCCTGCCCAGCCGAGGGCGACTGGGCAAGCTTCTCGACGCGGGTGCAAGGCACGCGCCGCAAGCGACTCTCTCCCCCTCTCCCCCTAGCCCCTCGCCCCTCGCCCCCCTTTCTCCGTTCTCCGTTCTCCAGAAAAAGGCTTGAAATTGGGCCAGGGGATAGTGTATACATGTATCGTTCGCGCGTGGCGTCAGTCCGGGAACCGGCGCCGTGCTGAATGCGCGGCGCCGACAGCGAATCGGAGCGCAACCCCCTCGACAGGTAGGGGTTTTGCACCAGTACCACTCTTTCAGTGGGCATGATCTCGGGCGATTGCCGTCGATCCAAGCCGAGAAACAGACGCGACTTGCGACGATCGGCCGCGGCGCAACTTGTGATCCAAAATGAAAAGGCGGGGCGCAAATCGATCACGTCGGGCGCCGCTGCGGGCTTGTCCGGCAGCGCGGGGTGGAGGTAGGATGACGAGCCGCGGGAGAGCGTCAGCCGCGTCGCAAGCAAGTCGGGCGTTCCGGCCAACCGGGCCGTTTCGACGAGTGGACGTGTTCCGGCGATCGACGGTTTCTTCACCGCCCATGAGTCCGCCCCGAACCCTCTTGCGGCTGCGCCGCCCCGATAGCGAAGCTATCGCGGCTACCCCCTGAACCCCGAACCCCTGAACCC
>JBGSIK010000195.1:0-1888 GCA_041742575.1 Candidatus Krumholzibacteriia bacterium | reverse complement strand
CGATATCATGAAGGAGGCGCGCGCGCTGGCCGCTGCCGGCCACCGGGAACTGGTGGTGACCGGCGTCAACATGGGCGTGTACCGGGACGGCGGGAGAGTGCTCGCGGATGTGATTCGGGGCTTGAACGACGTGGAAGGTCTGGAGCGCATCCGCTTGAGCTCGATCGAGCCCACCACCATCGGCGAGGACATCGTGCGCGCGCTCGCGACCGGGGGCAAGCTGTGCCCGTATCTCCACGTGCCGCTGCAGAGCGGGGACGATCGTGTGCTCTCGGCGATGCGGCGCAGGTACGACACCGCCGGATTCCGAGCGTTCATGGAGCGCGTGCGGGAGCGCGTGCCGGCCATAGGACTGGGGACGGATGTGATGGTGGGTTTCCCCGGCGAGGACGAGCGAGCGTTCGAGAACTCGCTCGCGCTGGTCGAGGAGTTTCCCTTCGCGAACGTGCACGTGTTCAGTTTTTCGGCCCGGCCGCGGACGACGGCGTACGTCATGAAGGACAAGGTTCCCGGGGACGTCGTCGCGCGGAGAAGCGCCGTGATGCACCGGCTGGCCGAAAGCAAGAAATCCGAATTCTACCGGCAGCACGCGGGTACAACCAAATGGGTGCTTTTCGAGGAACGCGATGCCGGAGGCCGTGTCCTGGGCTTCACCAACAACTACGTGAGAGTCGCGGTGGAGAGCGGACTCGATCTGGGCAACCGGCTGGGGAGAGTGCGGATCACGGGGGTCGGAGCGGGGCGCGCCGGGACACCGCTCGTCGCCACGGGGGAACTGCTCGAGTTGGAGGCCGCGCGGGAGGCGGTGAAAGCGTCATGAGCGAGGGGCTGCGGGTATATATCGAAACCTACGGCTGCCAGATGAACGAGTACGACAGCGAGCTCGTCAAGGCCATCTGCGCCAAGGGCGGCCATCGCCTGGCCGAAAGCGTCGCGCAAGCGGACGTTGTGCTGCTCAACACGTGCGCCGTGCGAGAGCGCGCCCACCTCCGGATCTACGGGCGGCTGCAGCAGCTCAAACGCGAGAAGACGCTCAGAAAGACGAAAAGGCTGACGATCGGGATACTGGGTTGCATGGCGCAGAATCTGAAGGACGATCTGCTGGACGGGCACGACCACGTCGACTTCATCGCCGGACCGGACAGTTACCGCAAGCTGCCCGACCTGATCAGCGCGGCGCGGGCGGGTGAGGAGAATGTGTTCGACCTCGCGCTGTCGCGCGCCGAGACCTACACCGGTGTCGATCCGGTGCGGAGCGGGGGCGTCAATGCGTGGCTCGCGGTGATGCGCGGATGCGACAACATGTGCACCTTTTGCGTGGTGCCGTACACGCGCGGCCGCGAACGCAGCCGGGACCCCGAAGGGATCATTGCGGAAGTGCGCGCGCTGGTACAGGAGGGCTACAGACAGGTGACCCTTCTCGGGCAAAACGTCAATTCGTACCGGCACGGCAACGTGCGGTTCGCCGATCTCATGCGCAGGGTGGGCGACGTGCCGGGCATCGAACGCGTCCGGTTCACGGCGCCGCACCCGAAGGACTTCCCGCGAGAATTGACCCACGCCATCTCCGATCACCCGAAACTGTGCAAACACGTGCACCTGCCGTTGCAGGCCGGAAGCGACCGCGTGCTCGACCTCATGAGGCGAACGTACACCGGGGCTGCTTTCCGCGAGCCGGTCGCGGAAATGCGCGAGACCATCCCCAACCTGGGACTCACCACCGACATCATCGTGGGGTTTCCGACGGAGACGTACGACGAGTTCCTGGACACGCGGCGGTTGATGGAGGAGATCCGCTTCGATGCTGCGTTCATATTCAAGTACTCGGAGCGAAGGGGCACGTACGCGCAGAGGCGGCTTCCCGACGACGTACCGCGGGAGGAAAAGA
>JBGSIK010000194.1:0-4906 GCA_041742575.1 Candidatus Krumholzibacteriia bacterium | reverse complement strand
GATCACACACGTCGCCGCCTTGCTCTCGCCGTGCGATATGAGCCTCCGGATGTAGTCCCGCATCGCCGGTCCAATAGCGCCGTCGACGGTACCTACCACGACCGGCCCGGCCGTCTCGACCACGGCCGTGTCCGCCGGGGCGGGTTTCGCAATACCGGGAGCGCGGGAAGCGAAGATCACCGCGCCCGCGGCCACCAGGAACAACGCGAGCATGGAAAAGTGGAACCGGTGTTGGTCGTGGACCATACAATCGCCCCCTCGGGGAAGATCGGTCGGTGTCTTAATTGCTATGTTAACGGATCGCGCCCCTTTTTTCCAAGACGCATTTCAACTCCAGCCCGCGGGAGACGGAGACAAATCGATTGATATTTGTAACGACGGTTCGTTATTATAGTTGGGGGGAGCGTGCAACAGCTGTTTGTGTGTGGCAAGCAAGGAGGAACGCTCTTCGAACAGGTTCTCTTGTTGAACGCATCCTACGAACCTCTCACCCTGATCAACTGGAAGCGAGCTGTGAAGCTCGTCTGCTTGAAGAAGGTGGAGGTCGTCGAGGAGTCGGAGCGGGTGGTCCGCTCGGTCTCGGTGGCCATCAGGGTGCCTTCCGTCGTTCGGCTGGTGGTGTTCATCCGCTATGCCCGCAGGGACGCCAAGTTCTCCCGCAGGAATATCTATGCCCGGGACAAATACCACTGCCAGTATTGCGGTCGCCGATACCCTCCGCAAGAACTCACCTGCGATCACGTGATCCCGAGGTCGCGCGGTGGTTGGGCGGGGTGGGACAACCTGGTGACGTGTTGCGTCGAATGCAACCGGAAAAAGGGCCATGGTACGCCGGAGGAAGCGGGCTTGAATCTCATCAGGCACCCCTCGTCCCCATCTTGGTACTGGGGCTTTCAATCGCGTTTTTCGGACCGGCGACCGCCGAGCGAGTGGCGGTTGTACTTGCATCTTTATTTGGGTGACGGCGAATTCGAGTGACAGCTGCGGGTCGGTTCGGGGGTTGGTGTGGGGGCGGCAGAAGAAATCCGGCGGGGGCGGGAGCCAAGACGGGCGCGCGGACAAAGGTAAAAAATGGTGCCGGAGGTCGGATTTGAACCGACACGGACCAGAGGTCCGGGGGATTTTGAGTCCCCTGCGTCTACCAGTTTCACCACTCCGGCACGGGATGCGGAAGAATGCAGTATATCAATGTGTAGCGCATGCAGTCGCAGAAGTCCAGCGACAACTGGGGATGGGTGTGGTGAGCCGGGGGGTTTGCGCTTGACTGGCCGGCGCAATCTGATAACGTGTTTCCGCGTGGGGTTGTAGCTCAACTGGGAGAGCACTTGTCTGGCAGACAAGAGGTCACGGGTTCGAGTCCCGTCAACTCCACCATTTTTTTGGTATTTTCTAGAGGGGGGCGTCCTTGTCTCAGAGCGTCTGTATATTCGAGGACAAGAAGTTTTCCAACTTTTTCCCCCTTTCCCTGAGCCAGCCGGTCTTCGATCTGCGCATCGGAATGCGGTTCCTGCGTGCGAGGTTGCAGGAGGAGTTTGCCGGCGTTCCGGTGCAGGTCATCCTCCGCGACTATCTCGCGCCGGTCTTCGAGTTGCGAACGCCCCAGATCGGGGTCAATGTCGAACCCGTTGGGGAAACGCTGTTCCTCAACGGCCGACTTTTGTGCTTCGGAGATGAGCTCAAGGGCGTCCTCGAAAAAGTATCATCGAACCAGATCGCCGTGAAAGGGGGCTACGTAGTTGCCGCCCGGCTCCCGGTCGCGGCGGCCCGAGACTTCGCCGCATACCTCCGCAAGCGCATCTCGGAGGAGACGATTGAGAAGCTCTGTGAAGAGCTCCGTGGGCTGGCGGTGGCGGTGAAACCGAAGCGCCCGTCGAGGAAGAGACCGCTCACGCCCGAGCAGGCGGGCGAGGGTACTTACGAGGATGTGCACGCAGTGGGGCAAGACTCAGTGGCGGAAAAGCCGCCGGTCGAGCTCACGAATCTCATTGCCAAGCACGGCGTCGCGCAGATCGAGTTGCCCGAAGCGAGGCTGCTTTCGTTTCCGTGGCAGCTGGTCGAGTTCAATCCTCAGGTGATCGCGGACGATTTCGGCAAGCTGCCTTTTCGAGGCCAGTCAGAGGAATCCGTCGTTTACCCGGGTGTTCAGATCACCAACGAGGAAAACGTGCTCGTCGGCGAGGGGGCCGTCATCAAGTCCGGGGTGGTCCTCGATGCCACCGACGGGCCCATCACGATCGGTGACGGAGCGGTCGTGATGCCCAACGCAGCCGTCATCGGGCCCGCGAGCATCGGTTCCCATTCGATCATCAAACCCCTCGCGCAGATACTTCCGGGCACGTCGGTCGGAGAAGTGTGCAAGATCGGCGGCGAGGTGGGCGCGACCATCTTCGGGAACTACACCAACAAGCAACACGATGGGTACCTCGGGCATTCGTATCTTGGCGATTGGGTCAACATCGGAGCGGGTTCGACCAACAGCGACCTCAAGAACAACTACAGCTATGTCCGCATGTGGTGCGCTGGTGCGGTCAAAGAGACGGGACGGCAATTCCTGGGCACCATCATCGGCGACCACACCAAAGCCGGAATCAACAGCCTGTTCACGACGGGCGCCGTCGTGGGTTTCAACTGCAATATTTTCGGGAGCCAGATGTCGCCGAAGTTCGTACCGAGTTTTTCGTGGGGCCAGGGAGACGACCTCGCTGAGTATGATCTGGCCAGGGCGATGCAGACAGCGGAAGTCGTCATGGATCGGCGGAAGATGAAGTTCGAACGGGCGCACCGGGCGCTTTTCGAAAAGATCTTCGAGATTTCTTTTCGCTGCAACCGGAACGTGTGACACGACGCGCAACCGGAGACCGCTTCCTTCCACGCTCGACCTTCAGCGGTAACTACGACATACGCAGAGTAATTTCCCGCTACGGCTGGACCTCGCGGCTCGACCTGGGGTGGTCGTTTCCCCAATCCCCGGTATCGCGTCGTGATGTGGAAATCGCCTGTGGCCCCTCGCGTTAAGCTCTCGGCCAGTTTTCCCCTGCGGCACATTCCGCACCGCGTTCCTCGAGACACGATGCCCGTTTTCGGGACCCGGGCAAGCAGTCGAGATAACCGGTTGCAGGAGATGCAAATACACCATCGCCGCGGCGCGGCCGATGGCGCGATGGCGAGCGGCATGTTCCTTGTATATACCCCAGGCAGAATTGGACGCTCCCTGCCTCGCTCGTGCCTTGCTTCGGCGTGGGCCATTCCTCAAGGCTGACTTTGAGTTACACGAGTCCAGGCACACGACGAGCCGGGGAGCCTCGTTACGAAAGCGCGGGACCAATCGGTCCCGCGCTTTCGTTGTGTCCGAGGCGAGTGCGCGTCTTGGGAGAGACTCGGATCGAGAGCCTCGCCCGGACTTCGAGTCCGCAGTGCCCGCGGCCCCCCAAATGTGCCGTAAATTATTATTTGACAACATTTCGCTGGTATGCTAGTTTGGGCGCGATCGTGGAAATCCCCGTTGCCGGCTGTCCGTGCGGGCCGAGGAGCGCCCGGGGAAACCAAACGCGAGTGCTGCTATAGGTGGTTTGGGAGACCGACCGGTCTTCGAAATCGTTAACCGGGAGAGAGACATGACGAAAGCCGATCTGGTCGAGGACATCTCCAAGACAACTGGCCTCAATAAAAAAGACACGAGCATCATCGTCAACGAGGTTATCAACAACATCTGCCGTGCCTTGGCCGAGGGCGACAAGGTTGAACTGCGCGGCTTTGGAAGCTTCAAGGTCAAGGAGCGCCGCGCTCGGCAGGCGCGCAATCCCCGGACGGGTTCCGGGGTGTTCGTGCCGGCCAAGCTGGTGCCGTTCTTCAAAGCCTCGAATGAGCTCAAAGCACGGGTTAACGCCGCGACTGATCAGGGAAGCGAGATGTCATAACGGTAAAGAAAGGGATCCTCACATATGCCGTGCGGAAGAAAGAGAAAACGGAAAAAGATCGCTACCCACAAGCGGAAAAAACGTTTACGGAAGAACCGCCACAAAAAGAGAATTCGTTGACGGGGCGTCCGACGCCCGTCGAACTGATTGGGTTCTCCGCCAGCAGTGAGTCCCCGTCGCTCGTGCGGCGGGGACCATCGCCGGGAAGGGATGGCTGATGGGCCACGTCGAACGCCGCGGAGCAGTTCGGATACCAGCCAAGTTGGCCATGGAGATTCGCCTGGGCGACGACGAGGGGCGCGCCAAGGTTCACAGTCTCAACGTCAGCGCGAACGGTGTTTATTTCAAAACGCCGAGATTCATCCCCGTCTTGACCCGACTTGACATCACACTCGATCTTCCTGTCGACAGCGAGGACGACGTGCCGGGCGAGACAGTTGTATGCAGCGGGGTGGTCGTGCGCACCGTTCCTGAGCTGGAAACCCCGGGTGTGCCGGAGTACGAGATCGCCTGCTATTTCACTTCGATCGATGAGGCCGACAGGGATACCCTGGAAGCCTACATTCTCAAACAGGTTGCCTTCTGATTTGCGCTTTCACACGTGCGCGGTCGGTTCGGATCTGCGCCGATTCAGGGACTTTGGTGCCGTTTCGTCCGCCTCCCGTCGCGGACGGAGGGCGCATTGTAGCGACTGCGGTCGGAACCTCTAAAGACCCGGCGAAACGTGCAGGACCATTTTCCCCCGGGGGGGGGGATTTGTGTTGAAGGGGCGTCAATCCACGTGGTAAGAGTCTTACCGCCTCCACCGCGAAATCGCGGTGAGAGTCCTCGTTACGTAACCAACTGTGGGAAAAGAAAATAACAAGCGCAAGCGCCACTCCAGGGGTCGGGTGTTGCTCGCCACGGCGGATGAAGCGCTCGCGATGCGCTTGCGCCGGGAACTCCAGCGCACACGGGTCACCGTGGTGTGGTGGGTGCCCGACGCCGCG
>JBGSIK010000193.1:0-2900 GCA_041742575.1 Candidatus Krumholzibacteriia bacterium | reverse complement strand
GGGAGACATGGATGCGGACGGTTCGGATGAGGTCGTGCTGAGCATGCCGGACGGCCGGCTGGTCATCCTCGACGTCGCGGCGGGCGGTGGTGCAGTGACCCCCATCTTGCGGGAACTGCGGGCCGGATCACCCTCGGGGCCGGCGCTCGGCGATGTGGACCTGGACGGGGTGTTGGAAATCGCGCTGTGGGATGCCGAGTTCATGTACCTTCTCGAGTCGAACGGCCGCGACATGACGAACTGGCCCAAACGTATCGTTCCGGTGTCATCGGGCGAGCAACCCCCGGCTTCGATCACGCGCGGTTTGGAGAGCCCCGTGGTCGGCGACATCGACGGCGATGGCGCGGTGGAGGTCGTATTCGCGCTCCAGGACGGGACCGTTGTGGGGCTCGAGCGCGGCGGTGAGGCTGCGCCGTATTTCCCCAGGGTCGGGCCGGCGCGGACCGGAGTCACGCCGTCGGTAGCGGAGTTGGCGACGAACAGCGGGCTCAGCCTGGTGTCGGTCGGAGCGCTCGACGGAGTGCGCTCGTTCGACAATGTGGTCGACACGGTCGCGACTGCGTCGTCGATGACGTTGTCGATCCAGTCGCTGCCGGGTTCGGACGCCGCCGGAAGGCTTTTCTGGCCGTCCTATCAGGCGGGTCCGACGCGTCAAGCGGTCGCGGCGGAAACAGTGCCGCTCAAGACCTCGTCGGACACTATCGTCCCCGGCAGTTTCATGATCTACCCCAATCCGGTGCCCGGCGCGGAGGTCCACGCGCGTGTGTCGCTCAATCGCAGCGCGGAAATCCGCGTCGAGATCTACAACCTGGAAGGCCAGAGGGCGTTTCGACGTGACTACCAGGCCAATCCCAACGACCTCATTGATACCCCGTTCGATGAAGCGATCGATGTGAGTGGGTTGAAGAGCGGAGTATATATGATGCGGGTCAGCGTCGGCGGGGCAGAGACGCTGGTACTGCCCTTCGCCGTGAGGAGATAGAGAGGAATGGAAATGAAAAGCCGAGAGAGACGGGTGGGAGCAGGCAGCCGGAGCGACCGACGTCACCGGGCACTCATCACGGGCGCGGCGCTGTTCGCCATGCTGATGGGTGGGGTGGCGGTCCACGCCGGAGAGCCCGGTTCGGCAGGCGCGCTGTTCCTGCGCGTGGGAATGGGCGCGCGGGCCTCGGGGATGGGAGAGGCATTCACCGCGGTCGCCGAAGACGCCTCTGCGGTCTATTGGAATCCGGCAGCCATGTCGCCGGTGTTGGGCACAAACATCCTCCTCATGCACAACGAGTACATGCAGTCGATCCGCCTGGAACAGGTGGCGATCACGCATGAAACCGATTACGGCACCATCGGTCTGGGTTTCGCAGGCATGTACATGGATGACATGGAGCGTCGCGAAGACGTCCCCTCGGCGATGGCGCTCGGCCAGTTCTCCGCGTACGACGTGGCCGTTTCGGTGGGGTTCTCGCGTTACATCATTCCCTCGCTGTCGGTGGGAGCGTCGGTGAAACCGGTCTACGAAAAGATCGACGAACGCAGCGCCAGCGGGTTCGCGTTCGATTTGGGGGTCTATCACGTGAGCCGGCTGGACGGTGTGAAGTTCGCGGCCGTGGTCGGGAACCTGGGGGCACCGCTCAAGTTCATCGATCAGGAATTCGCGCTGCCGCGTTATGTGAAGATCGGGGCCAGCTACGAGCGCGAGGAGCCCCTGCTCCGAGGTCGGGTGCTTCTGGCCCTGGACGGTGTGTGGCCCAATGACGGAGACGTGCGGCAGCATTTCGGCGCGGAATACCGCTACCGCCGGATGCTGGCACTGCGGGGAGGTTACAAAGCCGGGTACGACTCACAGGGCCCCACGTTCGGGGCGGGGATACATCATGGACGCTTCGACCTGGACTACGCCGTCCTGCTGATCGACAACGATCTGGGGGACAGCCATCGGGTCAGCCTCTCGATCAGCCCTTGAACCGTTCCAGCGAGAGCTTTCCCTCCCGAAGCCTGCCGTAAGTGAAATCCTTGACCCAGTCGCCGACGATCAGGAAATCCTGGCCGTCGCGCGCGTCATGAAGCGGGTAATGGACGTGCCCCATTACGAAGACGTCGTTCCCCCGCCGGAAAAAATCCCTGTGGGCCAGATCGGCCATCATGAGCGCGCGCTTTTCCTGCACCGCCCTGCTGAACCGCCTGCTCGTCGTCGAAACGGCCCGGGCCATCACTTCCATGATGTCGGGGTGAATCCAACGGGAGACCGCGACCACGCAGGAGTTTCGTATGATCGACTTGAGGACCTTGTAGCCGGCGTCTCTGGGCATCAACAGATCTCCATGGGCGCACACGATCTTGCGGCCCTGGACCGCAGCCGTGATCTCGGTCTCGTGGACGGTGATACCCAGGTCTTCGACCACGAAATCGCCCACCCAATGGTCGTGGTTTCCCCCCACGAAGTGCATCCGAACCCCCCTGGAACGGCAGTCGAGAAAAGCGAGATACAGGTCGAGGAACCGCCTGGCCACCACCCACCGGTATTCGAAGTAGAAGTCGAAGATATCCCCCAGAAGGAACAGGATGCTGTCGGGCGGGAGCGACCGGAGGAACCGGATGAAGAGCTCTCGGCGTTGCGCTTCGCCGGGATCAGAACGGCCGCGGAAATGGGCATCCGCGACGAAATACGCCACGTCTCCGTTCAGTTCCAGGTAATGGGGCATTCCCGACCTCTCCGGGTATCTAGTATAGGACGAGGATCGAAAAAGCAACTGATTTCCCGGTCCCGGACGGCCGGTCTCATACAGGCGAATGGAACCGTGAGGCCCCTGCTCACGTAGAAGGTGTGACAGATGGCGAACCAGAAGGGCAAGGCGCGAAAGAAACGTTGACAAAGGGTTTCGAATTGTGGTACGATAATTGCG
>JBGSIK010000192.1:0-5840 GCA_041742575.1 Candidatus Krumholzibacteriia bacterium | reverse complement strand
GCGCTCAGCGCCAACCGGAACAATGCTCCCTATGATGGCCAGCGGTACGCACGGGTGACGATCGAGGGGACTCTCACGCGGACCAACACGAGCAGCGCCGGGGTGGTCGTGAATGCCGATACCTCGGTCTCTTTCAGCGTCGGCTACAACACCGTGAGCGGGTACGTGGCCCAATGGAGCGGTATCACCGTCGGGTCCGACAGCAGTTTCTCCGTACGGAGCGTCTGGGACACCAGTCTTCCCGGAGACAAAGGCTACGCCATGACCGCGTTGCGTCTCGAGGAGATCGACACCACGCCCAGCACCTACACGGTGACGGTCAACGTGACCGGCAACGGAACGGTGACGCGCGATCCGGACCTGGCGCACTACGATCTCGGGCAGACGGTGGTGCTCTCGGCACTCCCCGACAGCGGTTGGGTGTTCAGCGGTTGGGGCGGTGACCTCACCGGAACGGAAACTCCCGACACGCTCACTGTGACACGTGACATGAGTGTCACGGCGGCCTTCATACCGTTCACAACGAGCGCGTGCGAGGATTTCGAGAGTGGTTTCACGCTCGGGCAGCTCGTCGGCGACGCCCCCGGCTGGTTCGACGACGGGGACGGCCCCGTGGTGACGTCGGGCATCGGCGTCAATAGCTCCGTGGGCCTTGCGCCGGCCACCAACATCTTCACGTGGACGGAGCGGCCGTTCGACTGGAACGCCGCAGACTTCGTCGGCGTCGTGCTACAACTCGATTTCGAATCCAACAGCACCGGGGTCGGTGATCCGTTCAACGACGACCGCGTGGGGTGGATGATCCGGAGCGAGGATCCCAACTCCGATTTCATTTTCGGCGTCCAGTTCGACGACTCCGACAACAAGATCGAGGGCTATTGGGACGGGGTCACCGGGCCCGACAAGCGCCCGCTCATCGCGAACTGGAGCCCGACACGCGGCACCTGGTACCGCCTGTGGGTCGAGGTGACGAAGCTCACGGCGACGAGCGCTCGAATCGAGGTCGCGGTGCACGAGCTCAATCCCGACGGCACCATTGCCGTGCCGGATGTGGCCGGAGGCGTGATCGCCGACACCGGCGCGTTGGGCGACGACGTGCCCGACCCGAAGTACTTCACTGCCGCCACCGTCTGGCCGGCCTTCAAGAACTACGATGTCTCCTCGGACGGCGCCTGCGACAACGCGTGCGTCGAGGTGCTGAGAGTGCCCAGGCACACGATCACGGTGACGATCGAGGGCAACGGGCAGATCGAGCGTGAGCCCGACATCGCCGACTACGGCCTGGGCGAATCCGTGATCCTCACGGCGCTCCCGGATAGCGGTTGGACATTCGACGGATGGGGCGGCGATCTGTCCGGCGAAGAGAATCCCGACACGCTCGTCATCGCCGGCGACATGGAGGTCACGGCCGTATTCAAGCTCCTCCCCACGGGCGCGGAAGACACGCCGCAGGCGACGGGGCTGTTCCAGAACTACCCCAACCCGTTCAACCCGACGACGCACATCGGGTTTACCCTGTCGCGCCACGCGGTAGTGAACCTCCGCATCTACGACATCGCGGGAAGGCTCGTGAGAACGCTCGCCGACGCGCCGATGGAACCCGGGGTATACACAGTTACGTGGGACGGCCGAGACGAAAGCGGGCGGTCCGTGGCGAGCGGGGTGTACTTCTACCAGTTGCGCGCCGGCGAGGCCACGTTCACGCGCAAGGGGGTGCTTCTCAAGTAAGTTCGCCGCGAATGGCGTGCTGGAACGGGAGTGCTCGGTTTTCTTGGGGCCCGGGGATTCCGCCTCGGGCTCCAGGGGCCCCACTCTACCGGGGGCTCCAATCGACAGATGCATCCATCGCTGCTATAATTCCAACGGCAGCGTGCACGAGCGCATCGCGGCACAGGAGAGAAGGGGAAAGGACTCATGCGCAAGGCCATTGTGATCGCGCTTGTGGCGTTTGGCGTGCTGCTGTTGGCTGCCGTGCCGACCTCTGCCAATCCTGTTGAGTGGCCCCCCGTCGGCAACATCATCCCCTACGCGGACATTGAAGGGACTAGCCAAATCATCAAGACCCCGCTGGGCACTGTGCGTATCTATTTGATTTTGGCTTGGATGCCTCTGTATTCGCCAGCGACGGCCTGCCAATTCTCTGCACCCAAACCGAGCTGTCTCGACGCAGTGCTCGTCGAGGAGACGCATTACTTTTACACCACGATCGGCGACTCACAAACCGGCATGGGTGTTTCCTTCGTTGAGTGCCGCATCCCGCCAGTCGTTTTGGCGCGGCTGACGTACGAAGCCGTGGGATCCACGACGTGCTGTTTCTATTGGGTGCTCCCGGACCCACACTCGCCTCGGGGCCGCATCGATCTCGTGGACTGCGCCGATAGGCTCTATGCCGGGACGGGCGGAGCCTTGATCTTTAACCCCAATGAGAGCAATTGCACGGGATACTCTCCCATCGAAACCAGCACGTGGGGGAAGGTGAAATCGCTCTACGCCCAGTGAGTGCGGTGAAAACCGCGCCCACAGGCGAGCCGAATTGTGTACCATTTTGGCGCGAGGGGCCGCCGCGCGGCCCCCAAAAAGGGGGACAGCCATGTTCAAAGCTATCGTGATCTCGAGCGTGATACTCGGCGTGCTGTTCTGGGGTGCGGTGCAGACTGCGGCCAATCCAACGTGGCCACCCCAAGGCCACATCACCCCGTATGCCGACGCAGCGGGGACCAGTCAGATCATCGAGAACCCCCAGGGGGTTGTGCACATCTATTTTATTGTGACGCACGGCCCGGGACTCGTGCCGACGTATGGTTGTCAGTTTTCAGCACCGAAACCGGGTTGTTTCGATGCAGAGTTCATTGGGGAAGAGTACTATTTCGATCAGCACTTCGGGAACACACAAACCGGGTTGGCGATTGTCTTCGCTACATGCCCAAGCTCATGGCCTACGCAAGTTCTCTTGGCGAGGAGCACGTACTACGTAGGAGAGGGTTATTCCGGAGCCACGGGGTGTTGTTTCTGGTGGGTAGTTCCCTCTCCCAGCGCGCCGTCGGGCACAATCGAATTCGTGGATTGCAACGACACATTGGTTATTGGTGCCGGCGGAACCTTGGTCTTCAACCCGGACGACAACTTTTGCGCCGGAGTTCCCGCCGAAAGCACGACGTGGGGGAAAGTGAAATCGCTCTACGCCCAGTGAGTTCGGTGAAGGCCGCGCCCGCGGCCGAGCCGAGGGTGCTATAATTGCAGTGTGACCAGCCGCCGCGCGGCCGAAAAAAGGGGGGGGGTAACCATGTCCAAAGCTATTGTGATCCTGAGTGTGATGCTCGGGATGCTGATTTTGGGCTCAATACGGACTGGAGCTAATCCGATTGCGCCGCCTGGGGATATCATATTGACCAGCGATCCCAGCGGGTGGGTGCCGTTCGTGTATGCCACTGAAGATGAAATGACGGTGGACGTCTACGTCTTCATACAATGGGGTTGGACAACAAGTGCTACGGCCCTAGGGTGTAGCTTCTCGGCGCCACAACCCAGCTGCTTCAACGCCGCATACGTGGGCGAGACGCACTATCAGCCGACCACCGGAGACTCACAAACCGGCATGCGGGTGTATCTATCGGAGTGCCTCGGTCCACCCATTTTGGTGGCTCGGATAAGCTACGTCACCCTGGGCCCTACGTCGGAGTGTTGCCTTTACTGGATGTTGCCGCATCCCGACTCCGAATCCGGCCTCGTCGAGATCGTCGACTGCGACCAGATCACCTATTACGCTGAACCGGGGGTCCTGGTTATCAATCCCGACGGCGACTTATGCGGGGTTTTTGTTCCGGTCGAACCCAGCACGTGGGGGAAAGTGAAATCGCTCTACGCCCAGTGAGTTCTGTGAGAATGCGAAAACTCTTTTTCTCGATGGCGCTCCTGGGCGTCTGCGCGGCCGTCTTGTGCGGCCTGCCGTGCGCGCCCGCGTTCGGGCAGCAGGGAAAAACCGCGGTTAGCTTCACGAAAGAACACGTCAAGATCCTGGTCGGCCCCAGACGGATCTGCGTGGAAGGGACCTACTGGTTTTCCAACCACAGTGATTCCCCCGTGCGCCAGAAACTTTTCTACCCTTTCCCCATCGACTCTTTGCATCCGCTCCCCGAGGGAATCGTGGTGTGGATGGGAGAGGATGCGGTTCCGTTCCGGGAGGTCGAGGATGGAGTCCGATTCATGGTCGAGGTGCCGGCCAACGGGTCCACTCCCGTCGTCGTGTATTACGAGCAACCCTGCTTGGACGGCTCAGGCTGCTACATTCTGAAATCCACGGTCATGTGGGACGCGCCGCTGGAGCATGCGTCCTTCGAAATCCAGGTCCCCGATACCCTCGCGCTTGATTGGGCATCCTTCAAGATCGACCGCGTGCGAAAGGAGGGGAGCTTAGAGATACACGAGTTCAGCAAGGACCGTTTCATGCCCGATAAAGACCTGTGTTTTCGCTGGCACGCCCGCCCACGCGATAAAAAGCACGATTGACAGCCCCGGCCGAGATGCCCGGGCGCCCCACCAGGGCCACGAAAAGTCGGCCGTCCCCCCAAAAAAAGCTTGATCGCTTCCCCACCTCCAGAGGAACATAGCCCGAACTCGCTGCTTTCGGTCCGCCACAAACCCGGCGCGCCGAAGATCTGGACTTGGACCCACGCACGGGAACCAGCGGTCGTGCTTTATGACCGCACCACGACGTATCTCGCAGAGCACGTAACTCTTTCGAGGGGATACACGAATGAGACGACTCGCGCCCCTTCTGGTCCTGCTCGCTGCCTTGGGCGTATACGCCGCGAGGGAATCCCTGCTGGCTCCGTTCGTTTCGTCCGGAGACGCCGGCTCGCCGCCGGGAGCCTCCTCCCGGGCCGGCGCCTATCAGGACGCCGACCTGAACTCGGGCTTACCCAGCGACTTCGACGCCATGACGGCATCGGTCGAACCATACCTGTCCGAGCCGGTCCGCGGCAAAATCGGGCGGAACAGCTCGCTCTACGTTGAGCTCCGGAAAGCCGGCGTGTCCCCCATCGATATCGACGCCGTCGTGCGCGCTTGCCGGGGGATCTTCGACCTGCGGCGCGTTCGCTCGGGGCAGGCATTCGAAGTGCGCTCCTCGGAGACGCGCGGGTTGGAGAGCTTCTCACTCAACATCGACGGTGAACGGAATCTCCACATCCGCCGCGAGGGAGAGTCCTTTGCGGCCGCGATCGACACCCTCTCTTACAAGATCACATATCACGTGACCCAGGGCACCATCGACCAGTCGGTCTTCGCCACCCTCCAGGAACAGGGCGCAGAGACCGAACTCGCCAGCGAGCTCGCGGAGATCTTCGGGTGGACGATCGACTTCTTCACCGACATCCGGCGCGGGGACGCGTTCGCGATACTCTACGAGCGCAGGACCTACGAGACGGGGCGGACCCTGCTCGGGAACGTGCTGGCGGCGATGGTGGTCTCACAGGGTGTTCCACACCGCGCCTTCCGCTACCGTGCGGCCAACGGCCGCACGGGTTACTTCGACGAGAAAGGCCACTCGTTCGAGAAATCGCTGCGGCGCACGCCGGTCAAGTACACGCACGTGACCTCGAGCTTCAGCCACCGGCGCTTTCACCCCATCAGTAAGACGTGGCAACCGCACTACGGCGTGGACTTCGGCGCCCCACACGGAACGCCGGTCTATGCCACCGGCGACGGGACCGTCTCCGCCGCCACCTGGCACTCGGGGAACGGCAAGTACGTGAAGATACGGCACAACAGTGCGTACACCACGTATTACCTCCACTTCTCCCGCTTCGCGAAGGGGATCCGGGCGGGCGCTCGCGTGCGCC
>JBGSIK010000191.1:0-5327 GCA_041742575.1 Candidatus Krumholzibacteriia bacterium | reverse complement strand
CCTGCGCCGCGCCTTCCCGACGCCCGATGCCCCCGCCCTCCCAGGATGCCTCGATCGCGCAGCGCCCCTGCTACGCGATCTTCCAGGCCCGCGCGAGGCATGCGCTCGCGGGGAAGGGATTCCAGCGCTTCTTTTTCGGATGGCGTCAGTTCATCGTCGTTCATGATCGGTCTCCCGTCGACTACGTCGACTGCGTAAGTGTCGCGCGCAGCATTCTGCGCGCTCTGAAAAGCTGGCTCTTGGTGGTTCCCACCGGGACCATGAGCCGCTCCGCGATTTCCTCGTGTTTCATCCCCTCGACGTCGTGCAGCACCAGCACCAATCGGAAATCATCGGGGAGTGTGGCGATCGCGCGTTCGAGATCGATGCGCGCATCGTGAGGGACCGCCGGTGCGGGCGGATCGGGGAGTTCTTCCACCGTCGTCGTCCTCGACCGGCCGGTCTTTCTCAATTGATCGCGGACCACATTGAGCCCGACGCCTAAGAGCCAGGTCGAGAACGCCGCGTCCCACCGGAACCGTTCCAGGCCCCCACACGCCCGTATCCACGTTTCCTGCACGGCGTCTTCTGCGTCCGATTCCGTGCCGGCAAGGAGCCGTGCGACGAAGGCCAGCAGGCGTGGCGTGTGCCGGCGGTAAAGATCCCGGAACGCCCGTTCGTCGCCGTCCCGAAGGACAGCCTCGGCGAGGTCCCGGTCGGAATCGGCGGTAGCTCTCTGGGGGTTCGTCACATAGGGTAAGTCGTAAGACGGCAGGAAAAAGTTCCAGCGGGCGCGTAGATTTTTGTCATGGCCGACGTCGAGAACGGGCCGAACGAGAATGGACCGGCCCGCATGGGCGCGTGACGGTCAATACAATCGCAGAATGTCCGGTCATCTATTGCGTCATTACCATCTTGATCGATTCCGTGTGCTTCCCCGCACGCAGGCGGCAGTAGTAGATCCCGGACGACACGCGCCCACCGGTGTCGTTCACCCCTTCCCACAGCTTCGTATAGACACCCGACCCCATGGCCTCGCCCGCGATGAGGCGCCGCACGATCCGGCCGGAAACATCGAACACCTCGAGCCAGACCATCTCCGCCTCAGGGAGATCGAACGTGATGGTGGTCGCGGGATTGAAGGGATTGGGCGCATTCTGGCGGAGCGCAAACTGCGCCTCGGGAATGGTGACATTCTCGAACGCGAGCACGATCGTCGAACCGTCGCTCTCGGCGGCTTCAAGCCGGTAGGTGACCGTGGCGCCGGGGCGCGCACTGGCTCCATTGTCCACGAAACGGTAGCTTCGTGTGCCCGCTTCCGTTTCGACCCGCCCGATGAGCTCCGAGCTCCCACGATCGAAAGCGCGCCAGACCGTAAAATACGAGCAATCGGCGTCGGGTGCCACCTCCCATGTGAGGACGACGTCCCGCCCGCCCTCGACGCGCGCTTCGAAGCTCTGGAGAACGGTGGCCACAGGCCACATCGTGACAGAAACTCCGAGTGTGTCGCTCGAGAGGAAGTAACAGATTTCATCCGCGCCGTCGCCGTTCAAGTCCGCCGCGGACATCTGGGCCAACTGTTCGTGCGCCGGGAAGAGTAGCGTGTCGCATCCGACGAAGGAGTCCCCCGCGCTGATCTGGAAGTACGCGGCCCGCTCATGGCCGGTCAGCACGTTCGCGCAATCCACGATGGCGAGGTCGTCGAACCCATCCCCATTGACGTCCCCCCCAAAAGCCCTCTGGGCATGATACCAGCCGCAGCCCAGCGGCTGGGGCCAGTAATAGTATGGGTGGCTCGCACCAAGTCCTGCGGGACCACCGTAAGCGACGCTCGCGTTGGGGTAATCGCTCATCCAGAAGATATCGTCGATACCGTCGCCGTTGAAGTCGGCGACGACATGATCATACACGAACATGCCGCCATAGCAGTTCCCTTGCCCGACGAAACCGCAATCCGCTTGCCCATAGAGGATGCAGAATGAGAGCGTGCACCCGCCGTACATCATGAGGTCCGTCAAGCCGTCCACATTGAAATCGCCGTAAATGGGGCTTGCGTACCAGTACGTAGACGGGACCGAGAGAGCCTCCTCGCAGAAGAATCCCCCCGTTGGGAGGCCATTGATGAACGGCACTACGTACGGTCTTCGCGGATGCTCTGTTTCCTCGCGGTATCCGAATGCGAGGAGATCCAGGTCCCCGTCTCCGTCGCAATCGGAGGGGCCACTAAGGCAATCCAAGCCGTACGCCGTCGCCGGCTCAGCCGGCATCCAGCCGAGGCAATAGGAGTAATCCGCCCCTCCCGAATTCCACACCAGGGACCCGGGGTTGTACGCGAGCCACACGGTGTCGTCGGATCGAAACGCGACGTCGTCGAGCCCGTCCGCGTCGGCGTCGAATACCCGAAGCTCATCGGCGCCGCAGAGGAGTTGCGGAATCCCAAGTCCCGCGAACGTGACCGCAGCCGGCGGATCGAACGTGCCGTCCCCTCTTCCAAAAAGAAGCGAGACCGTACAAGAGTCAGTATTGAGAACGAACAGATCGGTGAAATCATCCGCGTTGAAATCGCCGAATGCGAACTCCGGCGCCCCCGGCCCGATGTAGTATTTTTGCACTTGCACTTGGTAGGAGCTGGCGTACGCGGTGGGTGCCCCAAGGCAGAGAACAATCAGAAGAACCGTGCTTCTTTTCACGGCTGTCCCCCCCTTCAGTTTGTCTTGACAGTGTAAAGTATATCACAAATTCGACGCCGCGGGAAGCCCGCCACCAGCCGCTCTGTCTGCGGCCGTTCAACTTCCTGTGCTATTCATCGGGCCAACAAAACCCGCTTCCACTTCGCAGCGAAGTCACCTCAGCGGGCCAAGACAACCGGCCCTCACTTCGCAGCGAAGTCCCGGTTATCGAGTTCTTCGTAGGACCCGGCAACCGGGCTCTTGAAGCGGTGGCATCGTCCGTGTATACTGCTCGCCGTCGCCCGCGCGAAAGCCGCGACGCAAATAGATCTCCACGCTAATTCGCGCACTGGGGAGCGTCGTGTCTCGGGCCTCGGCCACTCATCCACTGCAATCGCTCACCACGCCACAAGCTCACCGCGCCGAGACGCCCCTTTGAGCAGCGGACCTTCACCGCAAGGAGAGATTCATGTTGCCACCTTACAGTGAAGCTCAAAAACAGGCGGTGCTTGCCGCCTTCGAGAACCCCAAGTACAAGTGGCGCACGGTAGCCGGTGTCGCCCGCGAAACCGGCCTCCCGATCGACCTCGTGGAGTCGATCATCACCGGCAACCGCGATCTCATCGTCAAGTCGTCGTCCCGGTCGCAGACGGACGAGGACCTTTTCTCCACGCGGACGCACTTCTCGCGGTTCGCGTCGGCGTCACAGAAGTTCTGGGGCGCGGTCAAGAACCGCGCGGTCTAAGGAGCGGAAATGCCATGGACAGTTCGATCGTGCTGGCGGCATTAGGCGGTCTCGCCATCAATGTCCTCGACCTGATGGAGCTCCGGAACGTACCTCGCGAGCGGTGGCCGGATTTCAAAAGCGTCGTCTACTGGCTTCCGTTCGTCCTGTGGCCGCTCTTGGGCGGGTTCGTTGCATACGTGTACCAGCAGGCCGGCACCGAGCTCAACCCGGTGCTGGCCGTGAACATCGGCGCGTCGGCCCCGCTCATTCTCCGGGGTATGGCCGCCGCCAATCCGGTCGCAAAGCGCCGGATCAATCCGGGCCCGGGCGCTTGAAGCGCCCCGAAGCACGCATCGCGCGAGGAGTGCGTTCATGAAAACACGGTGTTTCGTACCCGATCATTTCGCCAGGATTGCCGCGGCCGTGTTTGCTGCGCTCGCTGCGCTCGCCTTTCTGTCGATGACGGGATGCAGCACCGTGCAATACGACGCCTTCGCGGAGTTCGCAGCCACCGCGAGGGACCTCCGCGAAGGGACCGACGCCGCCCTCGCCGTTCCGGCGGCATGGTCTCGCGACCGCTACATTGACGAAAAGGTCGCCGCGAGTACGGACACCGCCGCGGTGGAGGAGATTGTCGGCCTCGTTCTGGTCCTGGACCCCAAGGCGTTCGGTTGGTCGATGAAGGAGCCGCTGCCGCCCTTCATGGTCCACAAGCGCTTCCGCGAGGGTTTCTACACGCTCAACACCGCGCTGGTCGAATACGCGGAGCTTCTCGAAGCGCTCTCCGCGCTGGACCTCGGCCGGGAGGAGTTCGAGCTTCAGGCACACACGCTCAACGCGAATCTCCGCGACGCCACCCGCGCGGTCGGCGACACATCTTCCGCCGAAGGGATCGCGCTCTTCTCGACGGTGTCGATCGAGATTTCCCGTCAGTACCTGGACGACCACAAGCGCGTGCATCTCAAAGAGGCGATCACGGCGAACCAGCAGCCGATCGAAGAGGCGTCCGAATGCATTCGCGGGGGCCTGCGCATTGCGCTCCGGGAGCTTTGTCACGAGTACGAGGTGCGCGCTCAGGGGCTCCGCACCGATCTCCATCCCCGCGCATCGATAAGCCTCGCCGAACGGAGACGGCGGGTCGAAAAGCTCGTGGCACTGAACGAGGAGATGATCGACCGGCTCTCCGCCTTGCGCGTGCTCGACGAGTCGTACGGGGAGCTTCCGGCGGCGAACCGCGAACTTGCCGCCTCGCTCGACGACGCGGATGTCAATCTGCGGGCGATACGCGACATCGCAGCCAACGCCACGCTCCTGCGGGCACTTTACCGGGAGCTCCTGCTCGAGTCGGGCGCTTCGAACCCGTAGGGAGGCACGATATGCCATTCGACCAGAACGAAAGAGAAGCGTTAATCGATAGCCTCTCCGAGGCGCTCGGCGAAGCGAACAAGCTCGTGGTGAGGCTCAAGTTCCGAGGGAAAAAGGAAGAAGCAGCGCAGGCCTCGCGCAAGGCGCGGGAGCTCTCGAGCCGGATCGACCGCCTGCTCACCTCGCTCATGGACGACTGGCTCGGCAGCGCCGCCGAGATCCAAGACGATCTCGAGACGACGACCGCGCGTCTCCAGGACGCGATCGACGAGATCGGGAGCGAGCAAGATAACGCGACCTGGTTCGTCACGTCTCTCTCCCTCCTCGATGACGTGATTAGTATCGCCGCCAGGCTCGTCGCCTGACCGCACCCGCGCATAGCATCTTGCTCGGAATCCTATCGAGCGTGGTTCTCTTGACAGGCTGGGCGAGTGGTAGTGGGGCGGGGTCGGCAGGCCACACCGGGTCGAGCGGGCACGGCTCCCTACGACCGACCGTGCATGTAGCAGTTCCGAGCTCGACGGTCGCCTCGATTCGCGGCTCGCACATGGACCCTCTCATTATTGCTCGCCGCGAAACGGCCCGCT
>JBGSIK010000190.1:0-1782 GCA_041742575.1 Candidatus Krumholzibacteriia bacterium | reverse complement strand
GTTCTCGGCGCGGCGGTCGTTCCGCGCGCGCTCACCGAGGAACGCCTGCTGGAACGGCTGTGATCTCCTTTCCCGTCAGCGCGCCTCCACCACGCGGAAGCCCACGTACGCGAGCGGCGGCATGCGGTAGGGCTCGCGAGGATCGCGCGGAGAGATGGCGGAGAGACCTTTCACGGCTCCGTTTCCTTTCTCGTCCGTGACCCATTCGGCCGCATTTCCGCCCAGATCGTACACCCCGCCAGCACCGGCAACGCCGGGCTCGGTGGCCGGTCGGAATGAACCCACCGGTTCCAGCAAGAGGCGCGAGTTCCCCAGTTCATCGAGTTTCTCCTCGACCAGGGCCACTTCGTCCGGCGTGGGCTGGTAACCCAGCCAGTGGGCGAGGTTGTTTTCGTGCGGAAAGTTGGATTCGGCTGCGGCGAGGAGACGGTCCATTTCTTGCGCCGTGGGGAGGCGCATCTTCCGGCCGGTCTTCTCGCTCAACCACAGGCAGTACGCCTGCGCGAGCGGGAACGATATCGCGTTCGCGGGGTGGTTGTCGGTTCCCTCGGGATAGGTGTAGTTAGGATCGAAGGCGCCGAACTGCGCCCGCGTGACCTCGAATCGGCTCACGCGCAGCCCCGCGAACCCGATCATCTCCGGCACGATGGCCGCCTCCAACTCCTCGCCGATGAGATATCCGACCCGCTTCACGCCGTTTTTGCGGAGCGCGAGCGCGAGCGGCGCGTCGCCGTCGAGCGCTTCATTCTCCGGCTGGGCGGTGCCGAAGAGATAGCTGTCGAACCACGCCAGCTCTTCCTCCATCTTGCGTTTCTGGTGCGAGAGCTTGCGCAGGCCGTGCCCCGCACCCGGGAACAGCAGGAATCGCACCGGTGCTACTCCCGCCAGGCGCATCGCGCGGAAGAGTTGCCATCCCTGTTCCGTGGGCACGCTGGTATCTGCGGTGCCGAACATGATGAGCGTCGGGGTCTCGAGTTCATGGATGCGGAAGAACGGGGATTTGTCGATGTAAATCTGCGGGTTTTCCCAGGGCGGGCCGCCGAAGTACGCGTTGTCGAACGCGGCGCCGAATGCGCAGTTCCCGTAGTCACTGGTCCAGTTGACGTCGCCGGCTCCCGCGCACAGGACTTTGAACCGACCCGTCTCCAGGCAACACGCGATCGCCAAAATCGACCCGTTGCTCCACCCCATGATGCCGAGGCGATTTCCATCGACCATGCCTCTTTCGATCAAATTATCGACGCCCGTGAGGATGTCCGGCACCTCGTATTCGTAGTAATGCCCCTTGATCGACTCGACCCAATCGAGGCCGTAATTGCCGCTGCCGTGGTAGTTGACCCTGAGGACGAAGGTCCCCTTCGCGGCCAGCACGTTCGGGTACTCGTCCCAATCTTCCGTGAAGAAATTCCGGTCCACACCCGCGGGTCCGCCGTGTATGAGCGCGACCAGCGGATAGACCCGGGCGCTGTCGTAACCGGCGGGAAAATGGAGAACGCCCTCCACGGTATCTCCCTTCGCGCCGGCCCAGCGGAGGACCGCCGAGGGGACGAGCGTTTTCTTGCGAAGGGGCTCATTGAGCGGGGCGAGGCGGCGCGCGTTTTCAATGCCGGCGTTCCCCACGGCGCCGGTCATGAGTTCGGGTATCGTCGAGGCGTCGGATGAAAGGTAGACCACCCGTTTTTCGGCCCGTGAAGCCGCAAGCAACCGGATGGGCCTTTCCGTTTCGATGGCCCGGACCACCGGCACTCCGTCACGCAACGTCACGTGGGCGACCCGGTCGGT
>JBGSIK010000189.1:0-5589 GCA_041742575.1 Candidatus Krumholzibacteriia bacterium | reverse complement strand
GCGCCCGATCAGCCGGGTGCTGCCCATCTTCTCGTAGCCTCATGAGCCGTCGCGTCGATACCCCTACCCTCCTGCAAACCGAAGCCGCCGAGTCGGGCGCTGTGTCGCTCGGAATCGTCCTGCGCAGTATCCGGCCCAGCTCCCGTCCCGTGAACGCGTAACTCCATCTGAAATTGCGCGCCCCGCTACAGAAACTCTCGCGCTCGCCCGGCGCCCGGTCGAGGACGCCACGGAGATACGCCCCGGGCTCACGGCGCGGCCACACCGGGCGAATGTCCGACGTGTGCCCGCCGCAGGTGGCGCAATAGTACGTCGACGCCAACCGCTCGTCGTACATGAGCACCATTCCCCGGGTCTCGCGAACGGCGCCGGAGGCCAAGCGGTTGGTCCCGGTCATGCCCCGGTAAAGCTGATCCTGGACGCTGGCGTAGACATCGAACGCCTCGCCCGCGCGGGCTTCGATCCGCTTCATCGCGTAGGTCCTCGCCGCGACAGCCTGCGCTTCGAGGGCGGCGAAACCGTCCGGCCCGGGATCGCCCATCTCGTGCGGCAGCACGCCTTCGAGATAGACCTCCAGCGGCACGACGTTGATCAACATCAACTTGTTCGACTCCCCGGCCTGGACGAGAATCCGCCCGCCGTAGGTAACGCCCGCGTAGACGAGCGATCCGCTCCGGAAGGGGGTGATGTACGCCTCGCCCTCGACTGCGGCGGCAGAGCCCTGGGGATTGAGCAGGATCTGGAGCGACTTCCCGGCGGCGCCGACGGTGATGGTCGAGGAAGTGTTGCTTCGCGTCACCACCGCGCCGCTCTCGGCTTCGATATGGAATCCTCCACCGCAAGTCACGACGAAAGGCCCGGCGGCTTCGTCCAGGAGCACGCGGACCACGGGGCCGTGCCCTACCGGCGCGGGTTCCTGCACCACCTTCGGTGAACAACCCGCGATGCACGCGCACACCGACACGAGCAACGAGGCTGCCGTGAATCGGATCACAACGTTGTCCCCTGCGCGATCGTGCCCAGCACCAGCGCCCGGGCGGCACCGGTTGCCGTGACGAGCACGTTGGGCCGGCCGAGAAGCGTCTCCCGCGCCAGAACGGCGAAATCCACCGCCTCTTTCGCGTCCGCCGGTATTCCCAGCTCGTCGATGGGGCGGCACGGCACGCCGCCCATTTCCGCCGTCAGCGATGACATGATGGCGTCGTTGTGTACGCCTCCGCCGCTCACGTACACGACATCGAGCGGCCCCCTCGGGCGCACGAAATCCCGCACGGCGTCGGCGATCGTCCGGGCCGTGAACGACACGCCGGATGCCAGGATGTCGGTGCGACGGAGTCCCTTTTCCTCCCCGCGCGCCTGGAACTGCCATGCGAACGGGGCGCCGAATTCCCGGTGCCCTGCCGACTTCGGCGGCGGCAGCTGGAAATAGGGGTTGTTGATGAATTCATCGACCAGTTCCCGGGAGGGTGTGCCCCGCTTCGCGCGCGCGCCGTCCGCGTCGTAAGGCCCCTGCCCGGGATAGAGCGCCTGGTAGAGCGCGTCGATCACCATGTTCCCAGGACCGGTGTCGAAGGCCACGACGTCTTCCGGCGCGCAGGCTTTGGGCAGATAGGTGAGGTTTGCGATCCCGCCGATGTTGAGAATGAGACGGCTCGAGGATCCGCTCCGCCGCAACAGGTAATCCACATATGGGCAGAGCGGCGCTCCCTGCCCTCCGACGGCGACGTCGCCCGACCGAAAATCTCCGACGGTGGTGACCCCCGTGAGCGCCGCGATCATCGACGGCGCCCCGAGCTGGAGCGTGCCCGCGATGGGATTCCCCGACTTGGCTTGCGGCGGCACGTGGGCGACGGTCTGCCCGTGCGACCCGATGAAATCGACCGACTGCGGTTCGACATTCGCCCTCCGGCAGACGTCGAAGAAGCTGCCGGCGAAGGTCACAGCCACGCCGGTGTTGAGGGTCGCGACTTCTTCGGCTGTGGTTTCGTGGCCGATGGCGAGGTCCCCAAGGGCCTCGCGGAGCTCTTCGGGATAGTCCAGGCTGGCGAACCCGCGCAGCTCGACGTCCTGCGATCCCGAGTCCGCGTCGAGCGATACCAGAGCCGCGTCCACGCCGTCCATCGACGTGCCCGACATCAGGCCCACGGCGATGAAACGATCTCTGGAAAACAGCGAGGCGAGGCCCCCGGTGTTCCGCATACCAGCCCTTCTCCCGCCGGCCCGTCCGGGTCCCGTCAACGAGACATCCCGGTGGTCAGGCCGCTGATGATGTGGCGCTGAAAGATCATGAACGCCACCACGACGGGCATTGCGGAAATCACGGCGCCCGCCATCAGGTGGCCCCAGTCGATGCTGTGCGCCCCCTGGGAAAGGAGCGCCACACCTACCGGCAGCGTGCGCATCGACGTGGTGTGGGTCAGTATAAAGGGAAACAGGAACGAATTCCAGTTAATCAGGCAGGTGTGTATCGCGACCACGGCCAGCGCCGGTCGCATCATCGGCATCACGATGCGGAAGAGGATGGTGAACTCGCCCGCGCCCTCCAGCCGGGCCGCCTCCTCGCAGTCCGGCGGAATGGCATGGAGGTACTGGCGGATGAGGAAGATGTTGAACGGATCCGCGAGAAACGGCAGCGTGAGCGCCCAATACGTGTTGAGCAGGTGGAGCTTCTGCATCAGGATGTACATCGGCACCAGCACGATCTGCTTCGGGAGCATGATGGTGGAGATGACGAGCAGGAACAGGAAACTCCCGCCCGGGATGCGATAGCGCGCGAACGCGTACCCCGCCATCGCGCAGAACACGATGTTGCCCGCGAGCACCACCACAACCACGATCACGCTGTTCACGAAATATCGGTCGAAGGGTCCCGCCTGCCACACATCGCGGTAAAACCGCCAGCCCACGCCTTCCGGCGTACGCAGCGAGAGCGAAACCATCCACACCAGCGGGTAGGCCATCACCACCACGACGACCACCAGCGCGGCGAGCCGCAGCCACCGCTTCGCACCGGCGCCTTGCACGCTCCTCATGCGCCACCGCCCCCGGTCGCGTAGCCCGGCCGCAACCGCCGGATGACCACGATCGAGAAAATGCCCGAGAGTACGAATACGGTGTACGCGATGACACTGGCGTAACCGTAATCCAGGCGGCGGAACGCGGTTTCGTACAGGTGCAAAACGAGGGTGTTGGTCGAGCCCAAGGGGCCGCCCTGCGTCATCACCAGCACTTCGACGAAAACCTGGAACGAGCGAATGGTGTTGATGACGAGCACGAAACCGATGGTCGGCCGCAGCATGGGGAGCGTCACGTGGCGCAGGGTCGCAAAGAAGCCCGCCCCCTCCAATTCGGCGGCCTCGTAGAGCTCGTCCGGAATGGCCGCGAAGGCGGCGTAGAAGATGACCGCGTAGTAGCCGACCGCCGCCCACACGTCCATCGCCATCACGGCGAGGAGCGCCGTTCCGGGATCCGTGAGCCAGCCGTGCCCGCCGAGCCCCACCACGCCCAAAGCGCGGTTGAGCGCGCCGCCCGGCGCGTAAAACAGCTTGAAGAGAAGGGAGATCACGACCACGGACAGGATCGACGGCAGGAACAGGCCGGCTTTGAAGAAGTCCTTCCCCGGGATGCGGCCGCGGAGGAGGAGCGCCACCCCCAGCGCGAGGACCGTCGTCACCGGGACGGTGCCGACGACAAACAGAATCGTGTTGCGGAGCGCTTGCGCGAAATCGGGATCGTGGAAAAGCCGGGTGATGTTCGCGGCTCCCACCCAGTGGGTGCCGGCCACGTTGAGCGGGTTGTAGGAAAGAAAGCCGAGGGCGAACGAGAACAAGAACGGGAACACGAAGAACGCGCCGTAAACCACGGCCCACGGCAGCAGGAACAGCGTTACCGCGGAGCGTCCGGCTCCCGACTTATTCCGGTTGCTTCTCAAACTTCGACGCGATCTTCTCGATTTCCTCGGCAGCGCTTTCCAGGCACCAGCGCGGGGCCCGGCGTCCGTAGAGGACTTCTTCGACGGTCCGATTGATCACTTCTTCCATCTCGATCCAGCCAGGATGCGCGGGGGCGGTGTAGCTGGTGAGGGCCTGTTCCACGAACACGCGCAGCTTCGGGTCGCGCGTGAACGTGGTATCCTCGAGGGCGAGCCGCGAAGCCGGGAACACGCTGCCCGCCGCCAGTGACAGCGCCTTCGCCCGGTGATACTGGCGGAGAAAGCGCGCGAGCTCCACGCTGTCATCGCGGACCGGCGACCCCTTGAAAACGACCAGCATCTCCGCTCCCGCGAAGCTCGCGTGCACGCCCCGGTCCGCCGCCGGCTTGGGAACGAGGGCGACGCCGTAGTCGAGGCTTGGGGCCTCGATGGCGTAGTTACCCAGATTCCACGCGCCGGATATCTGCATGCCAAGCTTCCCGGTTTTGAAATGGTGGTCGAGGACTTCCTGCTTCTCCTTGAGGGAGTACTTCGAGAGCTCGAGGTAGAACTCGAGCGCCTCCCGCGTGGGCGCCTCGGCGATGCGCACCTTCCCCTCGCCGTCCAGAATCACCCCGCCGTTGCCCCAGGCAAACGCCATGAACTTCTTGTAGAGCACGTATCTCTCGCCCAGGTTCTGCCCGAAACCGTAAATATCCGGGGAGAGCGCGTCGATCCGGCTGGCCGCGTCCAGGAGTTCCGCCCACGTTGTCGGCGGCCGGTCGGCGTCGAGTCCGGCGCGCCGGAACAAATCGCGGTTGTAGAAAAGCGCGCGGGAACCCTGCACCCAAGGGAGACCATACACGCGACCCTTCCAGATCGCGCTGTCCCACATGAGGAAGCTGTCCGCCTCCACTTCGTAAAGGGCGGTGAGGTCCTCGAGCACACCTTCGTAGCTGAAGCGCGGCACCCACGTCGATCCCAGCTCGCACAGATCCGGTTGCGTTCCCGAGGCGAGCGCGGCTTGTATCTTCTCGAGACCGCTCTTCCATGTGAGCTGCTCGACTTCGACCCGGATGTCCCTGTGTTCGGCTTCGAACTGCTCGACCATGGGCCGAATGACGGCGATATCCCAGAACTGCCAGAAGCGGATCGTCCTGCGCTCGTCCTTCCGCCCGCAACCCGGCGAGGACAACGCCATCGCAACCGAGAGGACCGCCGCGACGACCACGATCGCTCGCCGGGAGTGTCTGTTCATGATCTCTCTCCCAGCGCCCGCGCCAGGAATCCGCCGGCTTCGCGCAGGGCCTTCTCCGCCTCGGCGCGGCTCGCGCCCTTCCGGGCCATGAGGACGGCCACTTTGACGTTCCGCCCCGACGACTCGTAGACGGCCTCTGCCTCCTTGTAGTCCAGGCCGGCCAGCATCATGACGATTCCCTTTCCGCGCGCGACGAGTTTCTCGCTGTTCGGGCGCAGATCCACCATCAGGTTTTCATACACCTTTCCCAACTTGACCATGCTGGCGGTGGAGATCATGTTGAGCACCAGTTTCTGAGCCGTACCGGCCTTCATGCGCGTCGAACCGGCGATGGCCTCCGGCCCGGGAACCACCGTGATCACGACATCCACATCGGGGGCCGGTCCCTCGTTGCAGCGCAGGAACACCGTCGATGCCCCTC
>JBGSIK010000188.1:0-17107 GCA_041742575.1 Candidatus Krumholzibacteriia bacterium | reverse complement strand
GTGGTGGTATTCCTCCCGCTGGTCTGGCTGCTGCTCACGCGTGTCGTCTATCCGATCCGCGTGAAGCGCATCGAAGCCGGAGGGGAGTTCATCCGGAATGCGCTCAGCGCCCTCGGGCCCATGAAACGCGCGGAATGGGCGGTTTTCGTGGTGTTTGCGCTGACCGCTCTCACGTGGATCTTCCGGCCGCTCCTGATCAAGATCAGCATCGCCGGCTCGCGCCCGCTGGCGGGGCTCACGGATCCCGGGATTGCGATGATCGCCGCCCTCATCTTGTTCGTCATCCCGGTGGACGCGCGCAAACGCGTGTTTGTGATGGACTGGAAAACGGCCGCGCAGCTCCCGTGGGGCATTCTCGTCCTCTTCGGCGGGGGCCTGAGTCTCGCCGCCGCCATCGAGGCCAATGGAGTGAGCGAGTTCCTCGGGAGCCGCGTCGCCGCGTTCGCCGGTCTGCCTACCCCGGTGCTGGTCCTCATTGTCGTGACAATCGTGATCTTCCTCACGGAGCTCACCAGCAACACGGCGACGACCGCCGCCGTGGTTCCGATCCTGGCGGCCATCGGTCCCGGGCTCGGCGTGCATCCCTACGCGCTCATCGTTCCCGCGACGATCGCGGCGAGCTGCGCTTTCATGCTGCCTGTCGGCACGCCTCCCAACGCGATCGTCTTCGGCTCCGGATTCGTGCGCATGGGGCAGATGGTGAGAGCCGGCTTCTGGCTGAACGTGATCGGCATCGTTCTCATCACGCTGCTCACCTACGCGATCGTCTTGCCGTTGCTGGGTGTGAGCGCGTCCCTCGCCCCTCCCCCGCTGCCGTGAAAGATGAAACGCCAGGCGCTCTCCGTCGGGGATGGCGGACGCACCTGGCGTTCATTCGGGGTGAATCACTACAATTCTGCGGTGCGCGTTGAACTACCGCAGGAGGTACCGCCTCGCCGTCGCCTCCCCCATCCCGATCGGGTCGACGACACAGTTTTCCCTCAGCCACTACTTTAAACTTGTGATAAGCCTATTGCAATAATGCGTTTGCATCATTTTTTGGAGGGGAAAAAAGCCGAAGGTGCAGCCTACGCGCCGGCGAGAAACGCCGGCGAGAAACGCCGGCGGGACGCCGGTTCAACGTCTTCTCGCGCGCCGGGTTCGGAGGGGCCCACCGGCCGTGAGCAGATAGAACGCCACGGCCTCCATGATCGAGTGCACGCCGAGTTTCGAGAGTATGTGTTGGACGTGGTTGCGCACCGTGGTGTAGCTCAGGTGGAGCTTGCCGGCGATCGCGTGAAGCGATTCGTCCTCGGCCAACATCGTCAGTACTTCCTGCTCGCGCTCCGAGAGGCGAAAGCTCTCCATCGCCTCGGATGACCGGTCGGGCCCCGTCGTGCGCGCCATCACCCGCGACAGGTATCTGTAGAAACGCTGCTCGCGATCGTCGTCGACCACGCAGTGGACCAGCCGTGGACCGGTGAAGTCCGGCGCGTGGGCGACGATGACGACCAGTTTGATCCACCGCGCGCGCCGTCCACGTCCGATGTGGACTCGTCGCGGCTCGATCTCCTGACCCGATCCGACGCGTTCAACTATGCTGCAATGCGCGCGACAGAACGGCTCCCCGGTCTCCGTTTTTCCCGCGACGACTTTGTGGCAGAGCCGGCCGATACATTTCGAGGGCGTGATTCCCAGGAGCCCGCAGGCCCGTTCGTTGACGTAAAGGACAGTCTTGTCCAGAGCACTGACCCACACCGGCGTTCCCAACTGATATATCCATGGCGGCACCCACGTTTGCCCACTCCAACCGACACTCGTGTCCTTCATTGAAACGACGCCCATGACTGCCGCCTAAAATCAGTGCGGTGTGATCTCCTCGCCGGCCGCCTCCCATCCCTCGCCTCCACTCGGGAAGAATAACACTATTCGCCGCGCCGATCACGTGAAAAACCGCCTTCGTCATCCGGTATTTCGACGGACGGCATCGCACTCCATCGGCGGTTCGCCCGCATTCCAAGGGGGCCGAGCGGCACATTCCCTTTGAAATTTCTGGGTTGGCTGTATATTAGACACAAAAGCCACCACACCAACATCAGGGAGGAGTACGGTGTTCTCGCAAACGGTTGAGTATGCGCTCCGCGCTGTGGTAACGATCGCCAACGCGGATGGTCAACCCATGGTGTCCGCCGACATCGCGAAGGCGACGGACGTCCCGATGGGTTATCTGTACAAGGTGCTTCAGCAGCTCGGCCGCAGCGACCTCGTGCATTCGCAGCGCGGGTTGAAGGGCGGTTTCACGCTGGCCAAACCACCAGAAAAAATCACATTGCTCGACGTCATCAACGCCATCGAGCCCTTCAAACGCATCAAGCGCTGTCCCTTGGATCAGGTGCAAGAGGTGGATGTGTTGTGCCCGCTTCACCAGCGGATCGACGACGCCATGGCTCACGTCGAGCGCGCATTCGCCGAAACCACCATCGACGAGCTCCTGTGCACCGATGAGGACCGCCTCCCTCTGTGTCTGCGCATTAGCGCGACGCCCGGCGAGCAAGAAACCGCGTGAGCCGGCGCCGCGCAGGGGAGCGCTATCCCTCGGCCGGCACAACCACAAGGCTTCGCTCGCGGCCGTTGCGGAGCACCGTGAGCGCCACGGGGGTGTCCGCCGGCCACCGCGTGAGTAAGCGGTGCAGGTCGTCCACGCCGGTGACCCCGGTTCCGTTGAACCGAACGATGAGGTCGCCCTCGCGCAGCCCGGCACTGCGGGAGGGGCCGTCCTCGACGACGTTGACGACTTCGACCACGGAAGGCCGGTCGAGGTCGTACCTCCGCTGCAGCCGCCGCCCCACAGGTCTTACCTGGGCCGAGACCCCTATCACAACGCGGCGCACTTTGCCGATCGTGATGATCTCCCCCGCGACCCATTTCGCGGTATTGGCGGGAATGGCGAAGCTCAGCCCCTGTGCCATACGTATCATGGCCGTGTTGATGCCGATGACCCGGCCGCGGCTGTCCACCAGTGGCCCCCCCGAATTACCCGGATTGAGGGCGACGTCCGTCTGGATGATGTTCTCGATCAAGCGCCCGGACTGACTGCGCAGGTTGCGTCCGAGCGCCGAAATCACGCCCGTCGAAACGGTGCTCTGGAAACCAAGCGGGTTCCCGATGGCGATCACGAGTTGGCCGACACGAAGCGCGCTATGCGCGTCCGAGTCCCCGATCTCGGCCGTGGGGAGCCCGTTGGCCTGGACGCGTACGATCGCCAGATCCGTCGCCGGGTCACTCCCCACCACCCGCGCAGAGAACTCGCGTCCGTCGGTCAGAGTGACCCGCAGTTGGCCGGCTTGCTCCACCACGTGGTGGTTTGTGATCACATAGCCGTCCGGCGCGATCACGAAGCCTGATCCCGTGCCCTCCCGATCGGACCCATTCCGGCCCTCGCCGACGCGGACCTGGATGCTGACCACCGACGGACCCACCCTCTCGACTACTCCCACCACGGCCCGGGAGTAAGCGTCGAGTAGCTCGTGATCGCGCGCGCTGAGTTCGCCGATGCCGGCGCCGATGCCGGCCACACGGCCGGCATCGGTACCCCCGCCCGCAGGGCCGGCGAGTTCGGAATCGGTGAAGTTCGGGATGAAATCGTCTTGTTTCTCGTTCATGATTGAACCACCTGCCGGCGCGGAGTGCCGGTCATCAGGCGCCCGCGGGGCGAAGCGAATATACGCAGGTTGGCGCCCGAAAGAAAGCTGCCGGTGGGAGCATACGGGACCGGTGCCGGGCGTCCCGTGGGGCGGGCGTCCGGCACTGCAAAAGGGGTTACTAGAGGTTGTGACGCGCGATCTCGCCTTCGACCAGAAAGATGACGTCCTCGGCGACGTTCGTACACAGGTCGGCCATCCGCTCCAGATGCCGCGACACCGAGAGCGTATTCACCGCGCGCTCGATGGTCGAGGCATCCGCGCGCATGAGATCCTGCATGCTGCTGTACATGTTGCGGTTGATCTCGTCCACTTCGTCGTCCACCTTGCATACCTTTCGCGCCAGCTCGGCGTCCATTTTTACCAGCGAATTCAGCGAATCGCGAACCATCGCCTGAACGTCGCTGATGAGCTGGTTGAGCATCTTCGGGACCGGTATCGGTTCGAGTTCGGAGAGCCTGTCAGCTCGCTCGGCGATGTTGACGGCGAGGTCGGCCATGCGTTCCAGATCGTTATTGACCTTCATAGCCGTGATGATGAACCGGAGATCGGTCGCCACCGGCTGGTGGAGCGCGAGCATCTTGAGGCACTCCTCCTCGATGCGGTTCTCCTTCTCATTGATGGCGCGGTCGCCGTGTATCACTTCCCGCGCCAGGTCTTTGCGGCGCTGAAGAAACGCCCCCAACGCCTTGTTCGTGGCCTCCTCGACCATGGCGCCCATGGTGAGCAGCTCTTTGGAAAGACTGTTCAGATCCCGTTCGAGATGTCTGGGCATACACTATTCCCCCGTTCAGAAATGATCTCTCGGCGCGGCGCCACCCGCGCGCCCTGTCGCTGGGTCGGGACATTAGAACTCGACCTGGAAGCGCGCCAGGAGCTGGTGCGCCGCGCCCGCGTCCTCCACGTCCGCGTACACGTAGTTGAGCATCACGCGGGTGTAGCGGTTGAGATACCAGTTGAGCCCCGCCGTGATGTTCTGTTCCTCCCCGCCCGCAATCTCGGCGTCGCTCAGATCGACCATGTCGAAACGCGCCGCCAATTCCCAAGCTCCCCAACCGCCTTCACCGTCGAAGGTGCTCTTGGGTTGGGGCGTGTCCATCTCACCCGCTTTGTAGCCGCGGTGTTCGCCGGTGATGAAGTAGCTTCCGTACACGTAAAATGCGGAGAAGCTCGGATCTCCGACCTCGGGCGCGTCCGTGGCGGCGACCATGTATTCGCCCTGAAGTGAAGCCGGCCCGTGAATAGCGGCGACCTCGCCACCTACGTGAACGGCGCTTTCCGCTTCGAAGCTCCCGGTGTCCACGAAGTAGGGAGAGAGGTGGTTATCGGGACGGACGCGGTAGCGCAATATCTTGGTACCTGCTGAATTCTCTTCCGCTGCCCGGTACGTGGCGGCCGCTCCCAGGTGCAGCAGCCGTCCCTCGTCGTCGTCATGCACCGGCGCCACTGTGACGCGACCGGTGAAGTTGTACTTGTTGCCCTCGTATTTCACGGTGTCTCCGCTGTTGCGGAACACACCCGCCTTTACGGTCGCCTTCTTGTTCTCCAGCTCCCTGCCGACCAGAACTCCGATGTTACGTCCCGGCACGAAGGCCTGCGTGAGCGCTCGCTCCATGAAGGTGATGCGTTTGCTGCTGGTGAGCTCCTCGAGGCCGAACACTTCTTTCTGCTGGCCTACCCGGATCCCTCCGACCACAGGTACCTTCATCAGCCCGATCCACACGTCCTTGAGCGCCGTCGTCTCGTAGAGGAAGTCCAGCTGAGCCTTGTACTCGACGATCTTGTAGATCTTGCCCTCGGAGAACAAACGAAGGGTTCGGAACTCGGTCCCATCAGTAATGTCGGGATACACCGACTTCAATTCGTCGTCCGCGTTCACCCCCGTCCAATCCATGAATATCCGGCCGCCGAACTTGATCTCATACCCCTTCTCCTCGTCCTTTACGTACGAACTGCCCTTCCAACCGTACTCCGCGCCCGCGAACGCTTCAGCCGAAGCGACCGCCAAGAAAGCGATGGCAAGCCACGCCGCGGCAATCACCCTATGCACCTTCATGCGAAACCTCCGAGTTACCCAGCAACCGATCAACGGAACCTATTCCGACGACGGTTTCACCGGGGCCTATCGACCCCCGCATACTAAAACAACTCTACTTAGAGAAACCAATGTTAAACACGATATTCCGCGCGATCGCCGCGTAGGGTACCCGCAGTCAGCGCGCGGTGTTGGGTTCTTTGGTCGTACCCCCCAGCGGGAGTTGGACACGAAAAATGCTTCCCTCGCCGACGGCGCTTCGCAATGAGACGTTGCCGCCATGCGACAGCGCCACGTGCTTTACTATGGAAAGGCCCAAGCCGGTTCCGCCGAGCTCCCGCGATCGCGCTCTGTCCACACGGTAGAAGCGCTCGAAAACACGGCTCTGGTCGGCCGGCGCGATGCCAATGCCGGTGTCCTCGACTTCCAGTACCGCCCAATCTCCTTCCGCCCGCAACCGCACATCGACCCGGCCGCCGGATGGCGTGTATTTGATCGCGTTTCCGACCAGGTTGTCGACCAGCTCGCGCAGAGCTTCCCGGTTACCGATGATGTCAACGGGTGAGCTGGGAACGGTGCGGTTCAATTCAAGCTTCTTCGCGTCGACTGACGGCACCAGGCTTTGCAGCGACTCGCCCACCGGTTCCCTGAGGTCGAGCGGACGGAAATCCGCGGCCGCGTCCTCGGACTCGAGCCGGGAAATGGTCAGCAGGTCGCTCACCAGCGAGTTGAGCCGGGCGGACTGCGACTGGATCTTGTCGAGGAAACGATCATGCGTTGCCTCGTCCATACCTTTGTCGTCAATGACGGTTTCGACCAACCCGCGGATCGCGGCCAGTGGGGTCTTGAGCTCATGGGAGATGTTCGCAACGAAATCGCGGCGAACCGCCTCGAGCTGCCGCAACTCGCTCACGTCGTGGAGCACGACCAGGGCGCCCGTCAGTTTCTCATTGGCATCCCGGAGCGGCGTCGCGACGAGCTGGATCACCTGCTCGCTCTGCGGTCTGGTCAATCGCACCTCACCGATGGTCACGCGTTCATCACGCATGGCGGCGTTCAGGGCCTCGCTCACCTCGCGGACCCGTGTGGCCTCCCAGATGCGCATGCCGACGCACTCCTCGCCGGAGAGACTCAGTATCCGTTCCGCCGCGATGTTGATGTGGACGATGCGCTCGTTTCTGTCGATCGCGATCACTCCCTCGACCATGCCCGAGAAGATTGCGGCCATCTTGTTCCGGTCGTCCGTTATGGTCTCGACCTGGTCGCGGAGCTGGTCGTTCATCCGATTGAGCGTCGCGGCCAGCGATCCGATTTCATCGTGCCGGTCGACGCGCACCCGTTGATCGTAGTCTCCCGAAGCGATCGCGTCGGCGACCTCGGCCATTTCCCGCAGTGGCTTTGTGATTCGATTCGCCACCACAAAGCCGAGCAGCAGAGCGAGAACCGCCGCCCCTAATGCTCCAAACACCACCACGTTGCGCGCATGCGACACCTGCGACCGCACCGCTGTGAGCGGGACCGCCACTCTCACGAAACCGATCGTCCCTCCGTTCTTCTCGAGCGGCAAAGCCACGTACATGAAGTTCTCGCCGAGCGTGCGGCTGTAGCGAACAGACACACCCACTCTTTTCGAGAGGGCTTCCATCACCTCCGGTCTTCGGGCGTGGTTGTCCATCGCGGCGGGGTCTTCTTCCGAGTCGGCAATCACCGACCCATCCAACAGGATGACCGTCAGGCGCGCCGCGGTCTCCACTCCTAATGCCCGCACGTGCAGCTCTAACGTCGAATCGATGCGGCCCTCGACGTACGGAGACGCCACTTCGCGCAGCATCACCGCCTGCCCTTGCAGGTGTTGCTGGATCTGCCGCGTCGTGCTGCGTTCGATCCACCTCGAGATCGTCACGCCGGTCAGGAAAGTGGTAAGGAAAATCAGTGACACGTACCCGGCGTAGAGTTTCCAAAGAAAGCGAGAACGAAGCATCGTATGAGCCTTTCAGTCACGAAAGCGGTAGCCGACACTCCGAATAGTCTCGATGTAGTCCCGATAGGGCCCGATTTTCTTCCGGATCGCCCGGATGTGGACGTCGATATTGCGGTCGATCACGATCGCGTCCTCGCCGATCACGCGACCGAGCAGTTGATCTCGGGTGAAGACGCGTCCGGGATGCGACGCCAGGAAATGGAGCAGGCGAAGCTCGGTGGCGGTGAATAACACCGGCTTCCCATCGACCTTCACTTCGTAACGCTTCAGGTCGATCGTGAGCCAGCCACTTTCGATCCTGTCCTGTTTCCCGGCTTCCTCCTTGGGCTGTCCGCGTCTCAAGACCGCCCGCACCCGCGCGATTAGCTCCTTGGGACTGAAGGGCTTGGTGACGTAGTCGTCGGCACCCACTCCGAGGCCCAGGACGATATCGCTCTCCTCGCCCTTGGCCGTGACCATGATCACCGGAATCGACCGGGTGACCGCATCGGACCTGAGTCTCCGGCAGATCTCGATGCCGTCTATGCTCGGAAGCATGAGATCGAGGATGATCAGATCGGGCGCATGCCTCCCGATCTGGCGCAATGCGGCCTCGCCGTCCCGGCTTTCCAGGACCTCGTATCCTTCGCGCTTGAGGTTGTAGGCTATCACTTCGAGGATATCGGGTTCGTCCTCGATTACGACGATCTTTTCACGCTTCACGCCTTCTCCCTCCTCGAACCGACGACAACAAGAACTCAGCCGAAACGACCCGTTACGTAATCGGCGGTCTCTTCCAGCAGGGGATGGGTGAAGATGTCCGCCGTCGGGCCGTACTCGACCAGCCGTCCCAAATACATGAATCCCGTGTAGTCGCTCACGCGAGCCGCCTGCTGCATGTTGTGGGTCACGATTATTATCGAGTAGTCCCCTTTGAGCTCCTGCATGAGATCCTCGATCTTGCCGGTCGCGATGGGATCGAGCGCCGAACAAGGCTCGTCCATCAGCAACACATCCGGTTCACCGGAAATGGCCCGCGCGATGCAAAGCCGCTGTTGCTGCCCGCCGGAGAGTTCCAGTGCGTTGCCGTTCAACCTGTCCTTGACCTCATCCCAGAGCGCCGCGCCCCGGAGGCTTCGTTCGCACATCTCATCGAGCATAGATTTGTCCCGCACGCCGTCCACCCGCAGGGGGTAGACGACGTTCTCGTAGACGCTCATGGGGAATGGATTCGATTTCTGAAAGACCATGCCCATCCGTTTGCGCAGCTCGATCACGTCCACCGCCTTCCCGTATATCGAGCTTCCGTTGAGCAGAATGTCTCCCTTGATCCGCACTCCGTCGAGGAGGTCGTTGAGCCGGTTGATCGAACGCAACAGAGTAGATTTGCCGCAACCGGATGGACCGATGATTGCCGTGATTTGCCCGGCCGCCATCGCCATATTCACGTCCCACAAGGCCTGGGTCTCGCCGTACCAGAAGTCGAAATGCGTGGCTTCTACGACCGGCTTTTCCTTTTTCACGGCCTCGTGGGTAGTGGTCTCGACGACTTCACCGCGGGCAATCGCCTCCAGGCGGTTGCTCTCCAGGCGTGCCGCGGAACCATCCGCCGCCTTGCGCGCGGTGACACCCAGTCGCGGGGGGGGCGGTCGTCGATCGTTCATTCAGTTTCACCTCGTCAGAACTTACCGCCGATGAATTTCCTTCGCAATCGCGTGCGGACCCAGACCGAAGTCAGATTGAGCCCCGCAATGATGAGTATCAACAGCAGAGTAGTGGTATAGACCATCGGTTTGGCCGCTTCGCTGTTCTGGCTCTGGAATCCTACGTCGTAAATGTGGAATCCCAGATGCATGAAGCTGCGTTCCGGGTGCAGGAACGGGACGACGCCGTCGATGGGCAGGTCCGGCGCGAGCTTCACCGCTCCCACCAGCATGAGCGGCGCGACTTCCCCCGCGCCGCGCGCCATCGCCAGGATGAACCCGGTCATGATACCCGGCATCGCCCGCGGCAGCACGATGCGTTTAATCGTCTGCCACTTGCTCGCCCCGCAGGCGTAAGACCCCTCGCGCATCGACCCCGGCACCGCCGCCAGAGATTCCTCGGTGGCTACAACCACCACCGGCAGAGTCAGCAGAGCCAGCGTCAGCGACGCCCACAACACGCCTCCCTTCCCGAACGTCGGATTGGGGAGCTTCTCCGAGAACAGCAATTGGTCGACGGATCCTCCCACGATGTAACAGAAGAACCCCAACCCGAAAACACCGAACACGATGCTGGGGACACCGGCCAAGTTGTTCACCGCAATACGCACGCCGCTCACGAGCGGGCCGGTCTTGGCGTACTCGCGCAGGTAGAGCGCGGCGAGGATTCCGAACGGCACCACCAGGACCGACATGATGAGAGTCATGATCACCGTGCCGACGATCGCGGGCCACACGCCGCCTTCGCTGTTGGCCTCCCTCGGGTCGGCGGAAAGGAACTCCCACCAGCGGGAGAAGTATACCTCGAACTTCTCGCGGAGTGAGAGCCGGTTCGCCGGGTAGGCACGCACGATGTCGGCCAGGGGCAGCGTCGCCTCCCGGCCGTCCGCCGTTTTCATCACCATCTCGTAACGAGCATTCTGCGCGTCGAGCAGTTCGATGTCCTTCACGATCTCGTCCCGTTCCCCACTGATCGCGGACAGTTTCCGCTGGACGGCGTCTTCGGCTTTCGCGTACTCAGGCGAGTCCTTGCCGTAGCGCCGCTCCGCCTTCTTCAGGCTCAGGCGGGCCGCTTCCGTCCTGGCGTGGATCTCGCCCAGATCGTTTCTCTGCAGCCGGTAGCGCCGCTGGAACCGTTCCGACACCTCGGGATGGTAGCGGCCGAATTGACCCCAAATCGCCTCGGGCGTGCTTGCCACCGCCGCGCCGTCGATGAGGAACCTGGTGGGATCACCGTAGAAACGCCCCCACGCCCTGCGTTCGACGACGACCGCCCACTCGGTGAGCCGCTCCCCGACTACCGCGAAATCGCTCACCCATTGGAAATGCGTGTTGGTGAGATCGTAATTGCCCGTGCGCAACAGGCGGCGGCTGGCCTCGCCCACATCCCCTTCTCCCAAAAGGCGGCGCGCGGCGTCTTGTTGCTCCGCCGGCAGCCCATCGACGTGCACCTCGTCGATCCGGTAACTCTCTCTCCTCGTAATCTCGCCCATGCAAACGCCGCCGCCGCTCATGTCGACCGTGACCAACGGGAGCGGCCAGAACGTGTTTAACCCTTGGTAGAGGACCAGCCCGAGCAGGCCCGCGATCATCACCACACAGATCGCCAGAGCGCCACCGGTGAGCCAGACCATGTTCTCGCCGTGGGCGAGCAGCGAGGTGCCCGGCCTGCCACCCCTGCGGGCGGGCCGCCCCGTATCGCTCTTCTTCTGCTCGCCGCTCCTCGTTTGCGCGCGGCGGTCTTCCTCCCGCATTCCGGCTTCCACCTCCTTCGCCGTCATATCTGCGCGGACCTCCGCCGGAAACGAAGCCTCACCAGTTCGGCGATCGTGTTGACTATGAAAGTCATCGCAAACAATATCAGCGCCGCCAGAAACAACGTCCGGTAATGCGTGCTGTCCCGCACGGCCTCCGGCAGCTCCACGGCGATGTTCGCCGACAGCGTGCGGAATCCGTTGAAGATGTTCATCTCGAGCAGCGGCGTGTTTCCGGCCGCCATGAGCACGATCATCGTCTCCCCAACGGCGCGACCCAAGCCGATCATGACCGCGGAAAACAGCCCGCTCATCGCCGTCGGCAATACGATGCGGATTGCTGTCTGCCACTGTGTGGCTCCGGAACCGAGCGACGCCGCCCGCAGATGGTCGGGGACGGCCGACAAGGCGTCCTCGGCGATCGTGTAGATGATGGGTATGATCGCGAACCCCATCACGAAACCGACCACCAGCGCGTTGCGCTGCACGTAGGTGTGAAGTGGCGTGTTGGGTCCACGCGGATCGACGCCGAGGACCGTGAGCAAAGCCGCACCGGCCATCGCCGCCAGGACCGTGAGTACTGCGCAAACGGCAAAGCGGGTGATGTCGAGCAGCCCCACGCGTCGCCGTGCCGCTCCCGCCGTGAGCCTGGCGAAGAATGGTCCCGCGACGGTCCCCGCGAACCAGATGACCGCGACCGCAGTAACGGGGAGCAGCAGGAGCATCCAACCTCCGAATCCGGAACCGTGCTGACCGTCAAGCCACAGGGTCACGTCGCCGTCGAACAACAACTTCTCCACCCACGGCCCCATCCCCGCCGAGATGGCGACGGACAGCGGCAGCAGCGCCAGCAGGAACCAGAACCGATAACGGGACATGCGCAGCGTCGCGTGCTGTGGGAGTAGTTGCCAGAGGTAAGCGGCGGTGAGAAACACGCCCGGAACGATCAGGAAGCCGACCAACACCGAGGGAACAACGCGCTGGACGAAGGGCGCGAACACGAGCGCGGCCAAAAAACCCAGGACCACGCTGGGGAGGCTCGCCATCGACTCGATGAACGTTTTCACGCGAGTGCGGACGGAAGGCGACATGAACTCGCTGGTGAAAATCGCAGCGAGCACCGCAAGCGGCACGCCGAAAAGCATCGAGTAGAGAGTCGCCTTGAGCGTCCCGAACACCAGCGGCCACAATCCCAGCTTCGCTTCGAAATCGTCGGAAGCGCTGGAGGACTGCCAAACCTGCGTCGGGCGGTCGTATCCCTCGTACCAGACCGGCATGAACAGCGACCTCAAAGTGGCTTCCGGGTGCCCCAGATCGATTTCCCAGTGATGAAAACCGGAGTTCGTGACCGCGATCAAGCCATCGTTCTTTGGAGCGATGACAACGTCGACGACGGCGCTCCCGTCTCCCGTATTCACGTCCACGACCTTCGCCCCGCTGGTCGCCTGGAATATGCGAACCGAACCGTCCCCGTACCCGACCGCGAATACACGGCCCCGTGACGAAGACGCGATCGCCGTCACCGGCGCCTTCCCGCGCTTGTACCGGTGAGCCTCGGAAAAGGCCAACCCGCTGCCATCCTCCGCGGCGTGCTGGAACCAAGCGCTCACACGGCCCTCGCTGTCACCGGTCAAAAACGTCGCGCCGCCCGACAGCGTCTCCAGCACCGTGATTGCGGCTTTCCCATCGGACAGGCGCACGCTGCCCGCCACGCGTGGGTGGCTCAAGTCCCGGGTATCGTATGCGACCAGCGTCCCGTCCGCCCACAGGAGGTAAACCCCGGTCCCGGATTCGGAGACGATGAGGTGCGAAGGCTTCGCGCCGGCGCCGCCCGCCGATTCCGGCGGGGTGGTCTCGATCTCACAGCCCTTCACATCATCGGTGACCTCTCCGGTCAACAGATTGGTAGTCTGCCTGACGATTTTCAGGGCGATTCGGCCGTCGGCCGAGAGCGCGCAGACGACGGTACCGTCTTCCCGACCTACGTGGTCGAGGAGGACGATCGGCCCCTCTCCCGCAACAGGCAAGGGGGGAAACATGTGCACATCCAGGCGCTGGAGGCGGAACTGACCTTCCGGCGTCCGCTGCACGATGGCGCTGCCGGCCGTGGTCACATCGCCGATCTTCCGATCACGAACATCCTCGGGAAGAAGATCGGGGCTCAGGAATTCGCTCGCGAACTGGATGGATCCCAGTCTCACCGTGCCGTCAAGAAATCCGAAAGCGGCCACGCCCCCCCCAAGGGGCAGCGACCACGCCGAGAGCGAGTCGCCGTTCACCACCTGGAGGGTGTCGAGCGCATCGCCGGTGTCGAGGCGGAACACACGGATGGCCCCGTCACGGGAGATCGCGTAGCCCATCACACGGTATTCGTCAACGGCGAGACGGATGAGCGGCTTCCCAGTCGAATAGACCGGCGAGTTGGCAAGGAAACCGCCTGCGTCCCGGGCGGATCCCGGCAGGAACAACGGTATCGCCACGGCGATGAGGAACAAAAACACGGCGGAAACGGCGAGTACGGTGCCGATACCGCCGATGGTGATCGAGATCTTTGCCAGCTTGTCAGCAGCGCGGACCGACCACCGCGTCTTGAGGACGCGTCTCTGCGTGTACTTGGATTCCGTCATTACGTGCGGCCGGCCGCTTCGCGCGCTTCATACCGGAATCGCGGACGAAGCGCGCGAGGCGTGCGGCAACTGCTCATCGCTTCGGCTCGGACAACCCCAGCTTGGCCAGTTCTTCCTCTGCCATGCGCCCGCCGAGCGGGAAGTATCCGTCCTTTATGACAGCCGTCTGCCCCTCCTGGCTGAAGATGTAACGTACGAACTCCCGTCGCAGCGGATCCACAGCGGTTCCTGGTTGGTAGTTCAAATAGACGTAGAGAAACCGGGCCAGGGGGTACACGCCGCTGTATACCCATTCGGCGGTAGCGGGGATCGCGTCCGATGTCTGGTCCTTCTTGAGGGGGACGGCGCGCACGTCGGCGGTCATATAACCGATCCCGCTGTAGCCGATGCCGTATCTGTCGCTCGCGACTCCCTGAACAACCGATGCGCTGCCCGGCTGTTCCTTCACGGAATCCTTGTAGTCGCCTTTGAACAGGGCGTGCTCTTTAAAATACCCGTAGGTTCCCGAGGCGGAGTTGCGTCCGTAGAGCGAAATCGGCTTGTCGGCCCACTCCCCCTTGAGCCCGAGTTGCCCCCAGGTTCGGATGTCTTCGGCGTGGCCGCCGGTGCGGGTTTTGGAGAAAATCGCATCCACCTGCTGGAGCGTGAGCGATTCGATGGGGTTGTCTTTATGAACGTACAAGGCCAGCATATCGATGCCCGTGCGCAGCACGGTCGGCTTGTAACCGTAGCGCTTCTCGAACTCGTCCACTTCCTGATCTTTCATGAGACGGCTCATGGGGCCGAACGTTGCGGTGCCACTGATGAGCGCCGGCGGTGCCGTCGAGGACCCCTTGCCCTCGATCTCCACCTGGACATTCGGATAGTAATTCCTGAACCCCTCGGCCCACAATGTCATGAGGTTGTTCATCGTGTCGGAGCCGACGCTCTTGATCGAGCCGGACACGCCGGAAACAGGACGATAAGGCAAGAGCTTCACATCGGCTTTGAGGCCCTCTGCCAATGTCAAGCCCGACCATTCGAGCATCACCGCGATAACCGCGAGAGCGAACAGCAGACACCGGAACGCGCCGATTCGTTTAGACATGTAACCCCTCCTGGTATTGGTGACCGACTGTAAAACCTACCGGTACCAATCCTACCGCGTTCGTGTGAAGATTCTATAAAGACGGCATGAAGATTTCCAGGGGATCCGCTAAACGCCGCAACCCTCTTGGTTGCATGAGGTTCCCTTCCGCCCCGGAACTGCCAGCCGGCATCAGCGGACGAGACTGTGTTCGATGATGTAGTCCGCCAGCAGTCGCCCGACAAACGCGTGCCCCGCCTGATTCCAGTGGGGGTCGGCGCGAAAAACCAGCGGGAATTCCTCCGTCTGCTGGAAGGCTGGCAGCAGGTTCAAGACCTCGTAGTCGAGAGAATCCTTGACCTCTTCGAAGAACCGGATGTACTCGAACTCGTACGGATCGCTCACGGTGTACTGGTATTGCCTGATCTCCCAGTTGTCCGGACACTCGCGATCGTTCCAGTGATGGTACCGCGGCGCGACGACGAGCACGAAGGTCCCCCCGTTCTCCTTCACTCCCCGCGCGATCCGGTCTACGTTCCGCATCATGCGATCGAAATACACCCGCGTCTCCGCGAGCGGGTGCCGGTACACGAAATACCTGTTCTTCTCGATCACGCCCCCAACTTCGAGATCGAAATTGTAGTAATCGTAGCTGGCGCGTCCGGGTGAAAGGAAAGTGTAATAAGGATAGGCGAAATCTTTCGCCAGTCGTGCGAGCAGCGGCCGGAGCTCCTGGTAGACGGCACTGTAGAACATCCGCTTGCGCTCGTCCGGAAGCGAGAAACCGAACTCATCTCCATCGCAGATCGCCTCCCTCTCGTACATGAGGTCGTCGCCGACATCGGTGACGTCCAAGAGCAGCATCACGACTCCCGGTTCGTACGCGGCCACTTTGTATCGGTACATTTGCAGGAGGAGGAGCGGAGAGTAACTGATGGCGGAAGCGCCCATCACCGCGATGTCGTCCCGGCGCAGTCGTTCGCGGAGAGTCCGCTCGGCAACGGCCGCGCACGTTTCCTCCTGCTTCACGCCCAAACCAAACACAAAAGAATCGCCCAGAAGAACCACGCGGCTGCGATGGGACAGGAAGCTCTCGCGCTTGTAGCCGGTCCGGATGCCGTCCTCGTTGGTCCGAACCACAACGGGTTTGCCGTCGAACACCCCCATGAGCATCTCCGTGTTCGGAGGAAGTGTGTGGTGGAGCGTGCTCGAACGCAGTCCCGCCATCTGCGGTTTGGCCCGGTCCGGCGTGAGGATCCGCAACGCCGCTTCCGCGAGCAGGAGAACGAGGGCCAGCGAGACCACGGCGAGCAACAGTTCTTTCGGGTGCTTTCGCACGCCCGCCACGATGAGGATCAGGAGGCAGAACGAGGCCCAGTACACGATCAGGACCTCGACTGCCCGTTTGTTGACTGCGGCATCGTCCGCGATCCAGTTGAGCGCGCCGATCAAGATGAGCAGCGCCATCACCAGGGCGATCGCCGAAACCACCAGAATGATCCTGGCCGGAATGTTCACCGTGAGGACTCCCGCTTCCATGTGATTTCGAGCTTCGCGGCCGGTGGAGTGGTGTGTATCGATTCAACCAATCGCACGCGAACGCCGCAGATCTCCCTTGTGGGCCGGTCAACAACCGCCACATCTGCGAACCTCTCTCCCCCACAGCTCAATTCGAAGTGGGCGCTCACCGGAGCGTCATCAGGGTATTCGCTCACCTCCGAGTCCAGTATACCCAACCACAGGACCGCCCGGCCGCCGGCCACGGATTTCGATTCTCCGACGGAAAGCGTGATCTTCTCGGAATCGACGGCCTGCGGCGGCTGGCGCGAACATCCAACCGACACCCCCACGACCACCGCGAGCAATCGCACGCCTGACAGAAGACCAAATACGCGCGCCGACACGACGACTCTCCTTCTATTCAGCGGTCTCTTCAAGGCCGGAAGTCCCGGAGCGTGATCGGCTCGGTGATCCGGAACTCCAGCTTTGTTCCCTTGGGAAACAAAACGTTTCGCTCTTTCATGAAGTGCGTCAGGGCGGCATCTACCGGCCTGGCTGTTCCCAGGAAACTCCAGTTTCCCTTCCCGTCGCTCTGGACCCCGAAGTAGTCCGTGACCACCGGTTGTGTTTTGCCGCCGACAGTGAGACCGGTGAGCTGGATTTCGATGGCGGCCCGGTCGTTCCCACGTGCCGGTTTGACCACCTTTTGCACCTGTCCGAACACCCGCTTGCCGGCGGTGGACACGGTCACGTCACCCACCACCAGATCCTCAGCCAGCTCC
>JBGSIK010000187.1:0-3252 GCA_041742575.1 Candidatus Krumholzibacteriia bacterium | reverse complement strand
GGAAGGTGTTGTAGCCAATGAAGATCGACGGGCAGTTGCTTGTCTGGCTAAAGGGGGTGGATCTGGCCGCCAACACGGCCCGGCTTACGCTGGTGGAAAAGATGGGGTTCGGCGACCATCTGGCGGGCCTGCGGAGGTTCGATTATTTTCGTTTCGAGATCGATCCCGGCGCAGCCGGCGCAGGCGATCCGGAGGAAACCGTCCTCGCCCTCAAGGGCGTTCTGGATCGACAGAGCACGTTTTACAACCGGAACAAACATGCCTACTCGCTGTCCTGCACGTGGAAGGGAGGCGCGCGCCTCGAAGGGTCCTCCCGAGAAGAACTCCAGCAGCGCTGGGCGGCGGATGTGCATAACTCGATGAAAAACAATTCGATTACAGATTTCGGTGGAAAAGAATCCGGTCGAACGGTTATTTTCAAAGGGTCTAAGGTCTTTCTCGCCGAGGTTCTGGTGGAGGACGAGGACGCCTCGGCGAGGGATTCGATCGCCGCGAAGCTACAAAGCGGGCTGGGCGGGACACGCGTCTCTTGTGTGAATGAAGCGACATTGTGGTGGCTCGCGCTCTCCGCCCAGGATCGCGAGGAAGCCACGGCGCTGGCGGGGAAGGTAGCGGTGACGACTCGGCGGGACGCCGGATTGCTCATGAACCCGAATTTCCAGAACGTCGAGTTCGTGGCCGTAAACGAGATCAAACGGAAATCGCATGATTGAATCCCTTCATGAAGAGTGCGGCGTGTTCGGGATTTATAATCACGAACGCGCGGCGGAGAGTGCATTCCTCGGGTTGTATTCGCTCCAGCACCGCGGTCAGGAGAGTGCTGGAATCGTTTCGACCGACGGGGAAAGGACCTACGAGCACAAGGGCATGGGCCTGGTAGCACAGGTTTTCAACGAAGAGAGCCTGCGCAAGCTCGAAGGTCGAAACGCCATCGGGCACAACCGGTATTCCACCACCGGTCAGCCCCGCGTCGCCAACGTCCAGCCGTTGCTGGTGGATTGCAGGGCGGGAAAACTGGCAATGGCGCACAACGGCAACATCGTGAACGCACGCCATTTACGCAGCGAGATGGAGGACTCAGGGTCCATCTTCAACACCACCATGGACAGCGAGGTGATCCTCCACCTCATCGCACGGAGCCGGGAAGTCGAATTGGAAGAAATGATCATTGACGCGGTCAACCGACTTCAAGGCGCGTTCTCGCTGCTGCTCATGACAACCGACAAGCTCATGGCCATCAAGGATCCGCAGGGACTGCGGCCGTTGTGTCTCGGGCAACTGGGCGACAGCATCATTATCACAAGCGAGTCCTGTGCGCTGGACATCATCGGCGCCGAATATGTCAGAGACCTGAATCCAGGGGAGCTCGTGATCGTCGACGAGCGGGGGGTACGGTCTCGGCAGGCGTTCGAGGATACCAGACAGGCGAAGTGTATTTTTGAGTTCATATACTTCTCGCGCCCGGACAGTCGTGTTTTCGGGGAGAAAGTGGACAAGATCCGGCGCCGGCTGGGACGCGTCCTGGCAAGAATGCACCCGGTTGGTGCGGACATCGTGATTTCGGTGCCGGACTCCAGTAACACGTCGAGTCTGGGTTTCGCCCAAGAATCGGGGATTCCCTTCGAGCTTGGGCTGATCCGGAACCACTACGTGGGGCGAACATTCATTCAACCGAGCCAGACGCTCCGCGATGGAACGGTGCGGTTGAAGTTCAACACCGTCGATGGTGTCTTGAACGGGAAGAGGGTTGTGGTGGTGGACGATTCCATCGTTCGTGGTTCCACAATGAAGAAACTCGTAGTGATGATCAAGAAGGCGGGTGCGAAGGAGGTTCATCTTCGCATCGCCTCTCCCCCCATAAAGTTCCCCTGTTTCTACGGAATCGACATGCCGTCGCTGGGCGAATTGATCGCGTCCTCGAAAACGGTAGACGAGATCCGGGAGTACCTCGGGGTAGACAGTCTCGAATACCTCACGCTCGATGACCTTCGATCGTGCGTCGACGACCCCGAGCACTTCTGTTACGCGTGCTTCAGCGGCGTGTATCCGGTTCCGTTATCTCCTGACCTCAGTAAATCGGTGCTCGAGAGGGATCCGGCCGTCAAAGCCTGACCAGTCAGGCATGACCGATGTAATCGGGCGGGTTCGGAGTTTTCGAGCAGCGCGACGAACAACAATACCGTCCCTGGGTCCATGAGAGGTGCCAGCGCGGCGGATACCGCCCGGTGGCGTTGTCGATGAGACTTCGGGTAAGGTTCGAGAAAACCGGGCCCGTCCGGTTCTCCTCTCACAAAGATGTCGTGCGCATGTTCCAGCGCTGCTTTTCGGCGGTGGGCGTTCCGGTTGCGTACTCAGAGGGTTTCCATCCCCACGCGAAGATGTCCTTCGGCCCGCCGCTGCGGACGGGATGGGAAGGATACGACGAGTATCTCGATGTGTACCTGGAGCGCCCTCTGGACGGATTCGTGGAACGCTGCAATGCGTCCCTGCCCGGGGGTTTGAGGATGGTCGCCGCCGCCGAGGTCCCCAGCGGAACTCCCAAACTATCGAACGACATATGTGCCGCGACTTACGCCGTGCGGATCAGTGGCGGGGACGCCTCGCTGCCCGGTGGAGGAGCCGGCGGAGAACCAGACGAAACGCCGCACCTGCTTCCCGGAACGCGATCTGCCGACGGTAACGACGGGGAAGCGGCCGAGGCCGAGGGCGCACCGGGGATAGTCGGCCTCTCGATCGGCGCTCAGGGGACGGATGTGCGCATCGAATACACCAGCACGATGATCTCGGGCCGAATCGTCCCGCCGGAAGAGGTGGTTTCGGCGACCGTGGGGGACCCCCGGTCGTTCCAAACCCCGATCCATGTGGCGCGGCTCGCCCAATTCGTCGCGCGCAAAGGGGAATATCTCTCGCCCATAAGCGAAGGAGCCATCAGCGGATTACCATGAAAGAGGTTCTGATCAATTCGAGCTCGCTCGAAATCCGGGTCGCAATCATGGAGGACGGCGAGCTGGTCGAGTTCATGGTCGAGCGAGCACAGACTCGCCGACTGGTCGGTGACGTTTACCTCGGGCGGGTAAACGCGATACTGCCCGGAATACAAGCCGCTTTCGTCGACATCGGGTACGAGAAGGCTGGTTTTCTGCACGCCAGCGATCTGGCCGCATCCGTGGAGGCGCTCGCGCAGATGGAGGGCGGCATCGATATCGACGACGACGAGCAGGAACCGGAGCAACCCCGGCGGCGTGGGCGCGG
>JBGSIK010000186.1:0-7728 GCA_041742575.1 Candidatus Krumholzibacteriia bacterium | reverse complement strand
GGACCGGCACGGTGCCGGCCGGCGGCTTTGTCGACTGCACCGCGATCGTGTCCGTTCCTCCCGGGCTCATAACTGCGGGCGACGTGACCTTGTTCGAAGCGTGGTCGAGTCTGCCTCCGGGGCTCCCCGAGAGCGTGGCGTTGGTGACGCAGACGACGGCCGTGGTGCAGGGGACCGTGTTCGATGACCGGAATCATGATCTGGTATGGTCGGGCGGCGATCTGCCTCTGGCAGGCGTTCTGGTCACGACGGTTCCTGCGGGCATCGAAGCGTTGACCACAGGCTCGGGCCGGTTCGTCCTCAACGTGCCCGCGGGAACATCGGTCGTCGTCGCCGAGGTGAACCCATCCGGATTCATCTCGCTGAGCCCGGACACGTTGGGGCCGTTCGTGCTGGAGGCGGGGGATACGGTCGAGGCCGGATTCGCCGACGTCCCTCCGCTCTCCATCTCGGCCGGAGGAGCACGCCCGGGTCTATCGGGAAGCTATGTCGACTTCCCGCACACGGTTCAAGCGGGCACGGCGGGGCACGTCGATCTGGCGGCGACCAACGAGGCCGGAGCAGTTGCGATGTTCATGCTCGATGCGGACGGAAACGGGATTTTCGACGGTGCCGACCGCGCGCTCGAGCCGGCCGATACCGATCTCGATCCTTCAGCGGGACGGGGCGTCGTGTCCGTATTGTTGCGCGTGTTCGTAACCCACACGCTTCAGCCCGGCGTGACATTCCGCGTGGTCACCACCGCCGTGCAGGCCATATCGGGAACGCCCGTGACTTTGCGCGACACCGCCACCGATGCCGTCGTCGTGGTCGGGAGCGCGGTCGGCCGCCTTCTCCTCTCCAAGCAGACCGACAGCGGCGCCGCCACTCCGGGAGAGATCATCACCTATTCGATCACGTACTTCAACGCGGGGACGGACACGCTGCAGAATCTCGTGGTGATCGATCCCGTCTCGCCTTGGGTCGATCTCGAAGCCGGCACATTCGGCCCCGGCCAGGACGTCCGGTGGACTCCCGCAGTAGGCACGACCGTTTATCTCACCTACGATCCGGTCGACGCCGACGAATGCGTGTACTCGGATCCCGAGCGGCTCGTGCGCTGGATTCTGTCCAGGAGCCAGCCGTTCTATGTTGCGCCGGGTGAATCGGGGACGATCACCTATCGCGCGCGCGTTCGGTGAACGCACCCGGAAGGAACGTGACGGGGGAGAATGGGTGCCCGCAGCGAGGTCAGAATACAAACGTGAGGCCGATGCGGACCGGGATATGGTATGTGTTCTCTCTCAAGTTGTTCGTTTCCCGCGTGCGCCCCACTACCTCTTTCGCGTCGAAAAAGATGCGCTGCGATTCGCCGATGTCGATTTCGACGCCGGCCCCGGCCTGCACGCCGAGGGTGTTTTCGCTGAGGTCGAGGTCCACGATCCAGTACCGGTAGTACCCGCCGCCCACCAGGATGTACGGGTGAACGCTGGACGACGCGATAGGCTTGATTTTGATGTTGCCGAAGACGGTGAGTATATTGGCGTCGTCCGGCTGCAGGCCGGTCGACAGGAAGAAGTTGTAGTCGAAGGAGACAGAAAGCTCGACCAGGGATTTCCGCGCTGCAACCTCCAACATCCCGCCGAAACTCGGATCCCACTCGTCCGCGAAATCGTCCGGCTCCCAGGGGAAACCGGTGCCGATCCCCACGGAGGCGGAAAACTCGATGCCTCCGTCGTTATCCGCGGCGGCGGCCGGGGCGGCGAGCAGGGAAGCAAGTACCAGACAAAATAATGGGATGCTCTTCATCCGTGACTCCTGAAGTGGAAACGGCTGCATGTTCTAATGAGATCTTCGTCGCATAGGCGGGTGGGCGCCCGGGGATTTTTGGGCTTCCCCGCGAATATCGCCCAAGTCTAACTGTAGTGCCCGCAAAGTCAAGCGTAAATTCCCCCGCAAGAAATCGCTTGGTATGTGTTCGGCGACATGTTAACTTGTGTCGGCAAGGAAGCGTAACACCATTGAGCAAGGAGAGTTATATCAATGGCCCAGAGTGGGTTCGGTGAGGAAATCAAGATCCCCAGGGTGCAGTTCCCGCGCTTTCCGATGCACGTCGTGCGCGGAGTCGTCCTGGCGGTTGTGGTGCTGCTCCTGGCAGCATCCAGCTTCTACACCGTGGATCCCGAGGAAACCGGCGTCGTGCTCCGTCTGGGGCGCTACGTCCGGACCAGCGACCCGGGGCTCCACATGCGGTTGCCGTTCGGCATCGAACGGGTGACCAAGGTCCCCATACAACGTCAGCTGAAGGAAGAGTTCGGCTTCCAGACGACATCGACACGGGCGCGGAGCGAGTTCACGGAGCGCGGTCGCGAAGTCGAGTCGAACATGCTCACCGGAGACCTCAACGCGGCGGTGGTGGAGTGGGTGGTGCAGTACCGGATCGTCGACCCGTACCGATTTCTGTTCCGCGTGCGCAACGTTCGCGAGACGTTTCGTTCCATGTCGGAGGCGGTGGTGCGCAAGGTAATCGGAGACCGGACCGTGAACGAGGTGCTGACCGTGGGCCGACAGGAAATCGCGGACCTGGTCGAGCAGGAGCTCCAGGCGCTGTGCGAACAGTACGAAACGGGCATCAAGGTCGACCAGGTGGTGTTGCAGGACGTGAATCCACCCGATGCGGTCAAGCCGTCCTTCAATGAGGTGAACCAGGCGCAGCAGGAGAGGGAGAAGCTCATCAACGAGGCACAGTCGGAGTACAACAAAGTCATCCCCCGGGCGCGCGGCGAAGCGCTGCAGGCCGTCGAGGAGGCGGAAGGGTACGCCTTGAACCGCGTCAACACCGCGCGTGGCGATTCTGCCCGCTTCGTGGCCATGTTCGAGGAGTACCGCAAAGCGCCGGAGATCACGCGGCGGAGGATCTATCTGGAAACGATGAACCGGATACTTCCCCAGGTTTCGCAGAAGGTCGTGGTCGACTCGGACCTCAGGAACCTCCTGCCTCTGCTGAATCTCAAGCCGGAAGCAAAGGGGGGTGACAAGCCATGAGGATCGTATTCATTGTCGTCGCCGTATGCCTGCTCATCGTACTGCGCGGAACGTTCTATGTCCTGCAGGAACCGGGACAGGTGGTGATCACTCAGTTCGGCAAGCCCGTGGGCGATCCTGTCACCAATCCGGGCCTCAAAGCCAAGATCCCCTTCATCCAGAAGTTGCACCGCTTCGACAAGCGCTTCCTGGAATGGGACGGCGCGTCGAACGAGCTTCCGACCAAGGACAAACGGTTCATATGGGTCGATACCTACGCGAGATGGCGCATCACCGACCCGCTTCTCTTCTTTCAGCGTCTGCGCGATGAGCGCGGGGCCCAGACCCGGCTCGACGATATCCTCGACGGCGAGACGCGAAACGCCATCGCCAAACACAACCTGGTCGAGCTGATACGGAGCACCAACCGGGAGCCGACGCTGGGGGAGCTGGCCCCGGAAGATGAAACCACGCTCGAACTGATCCAGTTTGGGCGGGACAAGATCCGCCAGGAGATTCTCGCCGCGGCGCAAACGCGGACGAGCGATCTCGGCATCGAGATCCTCGACGTCCAGTTCAAGCGGATCAACTACGTCGAGGAAGTGCAGCAGAAAGTGTACGAGCGCATGACCGCCGAACGCCGCCGGATCGCCGACAGGTTCCGCTCGGAAGGCGAAGGCGAGTCCTCGCGGATCCGCGGTGAGAAAGAGCGCGAACTCAAGCGGATCCAATCGGAAGCGTACCGGAAAGCGAGAACCATCATCGGCCGCGCGGATGCCCGGGCCACCAGTATCCACGCCGCGGCCTACAACCGGTCGGCCGACAGCAGGGAGTTCTATCAGTTCCTCAAAACGATGGAGATCTACGAACAGACGTTGGATTCGGAGACGACGTTGATTCTCACGACCGACGGGGAATTCTACAAGTATCTCATAAAATGACGGCACCGAACGCCGGGGCTCGACGTCGCCGGGGGGCGGATCCGGGGTTCGCCCCCCTGGGGAACTGGCGTTTGCCCGCAACTTGTGTTATCTTCAGCATTCAACCTTGACCCGGCGGTCCTGCCCCTGGATGCCGCGGCGCTCGTCCTGGGAAGCCGGGGGGTGTTCCAGGGCGAAAAACGACCTTTCTCGGAACCCTTTAAACTGAACGACAACGAAACTGGCGATGGCGACTCACCACCAACACGCGGCGCTGCACCCCGCGCAGCGGAAGACATCGGTGACGGCTCACGACGAATACAACGCCACCATCGTGCGGCGGCAAGAGATCCACGATCACCTGAACATCTTCTGGATCCGGCCGGACGGCGGCGTGGTGCCGCCGTTCCAGGCGGGGCAGTTCTTCTCCATCGGCCGCCGCATCGAGCCGGACGAACACGAGGGCGTGAAGACGAAGCTCCTCAAGCGCGCCTACTCGATCGCGTCATCGCCCAGGGAGAAGGATGCGCTGGAGATCTTCATCGCGCTGGTCGATGACGGGGCCTTCACGCCCTGGTTGTGGAAGCAGGACGTGGGCTCCCGCTTGTGGCTTTCTCCGAAGCCGGCCGGGAAGTTCACCATGGAAGGCTTCGAGGCGGGCAAGGACCTGGTGCTGGTTTCGACCGGAACGGGCCTCTCCCCATTCGTGTCGATGTTCCGGACCTTCCGCGACCAGCCGCCGTGGCGCCGGATCGTCATCCTCAACGGGGTCCGCCACGCCCGCGACCTGGGATACGACAGGGAGCTGGCCGCAGCCGCAGCGAAGGACACAAAAGTGATCTACATCCCCATGGCCAGTCGTGAGCCGGACAACTCGGGCTGGTCCGGCATGCGCGGCCGTGTTACCGAAGCGCTCAAGGACGACGTGTACGAGCGTCTGGTCGGCGCCCCCTTCGATCCCGCGGAGTGTCACGTGTTCCTCTGCGGCAACCCCGCTATGATCGACGGGCTCGAAAGAAAACTGACGCAGCGCGGTTTCACCAAACACTCGCGGCAGAAACCCGGTACCCTTCACCTCGAGCGGTACTGGTAACCTCAGGGGTTTCGGCCCGGGATCAGGCACCCCCTTTTTTTCCAGCACACCCCCTCCGACCGCCCCCCGATGGGCCCGGATTCTGGTACAGAACTTGCCTTTTGCCCGTGTGCCCGCCGCCCATTCAGCCTCAGCGGCCGAGTGACCCCCAGGGTAAGCGGAGGGCGCAGACGCGGTCACGACACTGGCCGCGCACACAGGGAGGACAACGGGAAACGATGAGGACCTTAAAGGCATGGCAGGGAATCGGGTATGCGGCCTCCGCGCAAGGGACCCGGATGCTCGAGGTGTCCCGGCGACGTTTCAAAAACGCGGTGCGGGGGTTGCAAAGTGGTCTTGGTAGCGAGGCCGGATACACCCTCATCGAAATCGCCTTCACGTGCGAAGTGCTCATGCTGCTCACACTGGTCGGATTCAACGAGTCCAAGAGGATCCAGGAGCACGCCAAGGTCGCGGCCTGCCTCTCGTATCATGTCGCGATCCAGCGCACGCTGTGGGCGGATTACGCCTTGACCGGTGATTTCCCCGATGATATCGGGCCGATCCTGGCCGAAATCCCGCATGGGCGCCTCGACGCCGACTTCGACTACAAAGGCGGGACGGCCAAGGGCATGTTCGGCGATTACTACATCCGCTGCAAACACAACCACTCCTACGTGGGCGTTCTGTTCGTCGACAGCGGTTCCTTTCTCCCCCCGAAGGCGATCTACAACCTCGCCACCGCCAGGGGCACTGTACCTTGAGCCCCACCTCAGAGCGCGAAATCGGTTGTTTACCAGCCGGGAACCCCTTACAATAGCGTCGGTCTTGGACGAATAAGGCCGCGTCACGGCCCTTTTCTTTTTCTTGCACCGCAACGGCTCACAGATTCTCCCCCGGCGGGTAGACTCTGCCGGGCGCTGAATATCGGTGCCGCCGGGTTGTAGACTACCCCGTTCGGACTCCGTCGCATCCCAAGCGGGCGGAAAATCGAGGTTTTAGGGAACTAACCCACGTGCTTGGTCGTATGGTACACTATTGCTGTCATCCGTAACCGAAGGAGTCTCCAGAATGTTGAACGGAACCGTGGCGAAATCCGCCAGGATGGGAATCTATGCCGCCGCCGTCTGGGCGGCGGTCGCGTTGGTCTGTGCGCAGTGGTCTCCGGCCCTGGCCGGGACCTGGAAGGGCAAAGTCTCCGACGTCGGCGGGGTCAAGACGGTGGCAAATCCCGCGGTCGCCATGGAGCCGCCCGTGACCGTGAAGCTCGAGCACCTATGGACTGTCGGCGGCGACACCGAGGACGAGGATGAGTTTTTCGGCGTGATCGCCGACATCGAGATCGACAATAGCGGCAACGTATATCTGCTCGACTCGCAGCTCGCCGAAGTCAAAATCTACACCAAAGACGGCGAATTGATGCGGACCATCGGCCGGGAGGGCGAGGGCCCAGGGGAGTTCCGTCTCCCCAACGCGATGTTTTTCACCAAAGAGGGTAACATCGCGGTTTTGCAGACGGTTCCCGGTAAGATCGTCCTGCTCACACCGGATGGGAAGCCGGCCGGAGACTTCCCGCTGCCGCAGCCGGCGGACGGGGGTTTCCAGATCCTGGGGGGCGGGCAGGCTCGATCCGGAAACATCGTCCTGTTCCTCGGCCGGACGGCGTTCCAAGCCGGGGAGGGCAAGTGGTCGCGCAACGATTTTCTGGTCTCGGTCGATACCAAGGGCACCCAGCTGTCGCAATACGCGGCGAAGACGAAGACGATCGTCATGGCGGACGCCACGCTCAGGTTCTCTGACTGGGATACCTTCGAGCGCCGATGGGAGCTCGGTCCCGACGGCAAGGTGTACGCGTGCGAGTCTTATCCCAACTACGAGATCACCGTTTTCAATAAGGCCGGCGCCGTCGAAAAGAAGATCACGCGGGAGTACGGGCATCAGGCCCTCGGTGCCAAAGAGAAGGACATGCTCAAGCGCATCATGGATTTCTCGGCCCAGCAGATACCGGGATGCAAGGTCGTCATCGAAGACAACGCCAAAGACATCGAGTCGATCCATGTCCGCGACGACGGCAACATCTGGGTGCTGACCAGCACCGGCGCGCGTACGAAACCCGCAGGATCGCTGGGCGTATTCGATGTCCTCAATCCCGAGGGCCAGTATGTCAAGGCCGTGACCCTGATGGGTGACGGGGACCCGCTCCGTGACCTGTACCTGCTGGTGAAGAACCGTCTCTACGTGGTCACCGATTTCCTGCAGGCGGCGATGGCCGCGCAGGGCATGCAGGGCACTGTCGGAGAGGAAGAGGAAGCCGAGCCCATGGCGGTCCGTTGTTTCAAGCTCGAAGGCGATCTCCTTTCCGCCCGTTAGGGAACGGCCGCGCCATGGACGCGTCCAGCGTCTCCCCGGGGAGACTTGGCGCCACAGCGGCGCCGGAAGGCGCGGCAACCGTCAGGGAGGTTCCGAGTGTATCGCGTTGTCACTGTCCGCATTCGCACCGGCACCCTGCTCGCAATTGTGTGCGCTTGCTTGATCGCGGCGACCTTCGGCGCTTGCGGCGGCAAGAACGAAGCGGCGCAACCGTCCGGCTCCGACAGCACGTCGATCGCTGCAGCGGAAGGGTCGATGGAGTCGGAGGCGGAGAACTTCGGCGAGGGCGAAGATCAGGGCGAGGGTGAGGAGCCCAAGAGACAGCGGGAGAGATCCACGACCGTCCGGGTCTCGAGCACGTTC
>JBGSIK010000185.1:0-3121 GCA_041742575.1 Candidatus Krumholzibacteriia bacterium | reverse complement strand
ATGCCTTCGTTCTCGGCGATGTCCTTGAGCAGAACACGCTTGCCCTCGCTGCGGCGGACGAGGTAGACCATAGCGCGGATGCCGTACTCACATGCGTTGGAGTAGATCATAGTTTGCTATTCCGTTTCCACTTGGGTTTAGAACGCCTCGATCGGAATTTCGAGCATGCTACCAGAGGGTGGCGGCGGTTGTCAATGCATCCGGCGAAGGCGCGTTCGGGCGTCCAGGTGGCGCCACTTGACAGGCGAGGGTGGCGGTAATATGCTTCCTTTCCATAAGGGATCGCGGACCCGTATTCAGCCCCTTCGTCTAGTGGTTAGGACGTGTGGTTCTCAGCCATAAAACAGGGGTTCGACTCCCCTAGGGGCTACCAGATTTCCAGACCCGACGCGGGGCGCGGCGGGTTTTTTTTGCGAGAGCGATTGCTGGCGACGTGCATCAGCAGGGAGAGCAGGAACGGCGTGAAAGCGGACACGAGTAAGAAAAAACCGGCGGGGAAGCGGCGCCTGGGGCCGTTGTCGACCGACCGCCATCGCCTGTACGAGCATTCGGTGCAGAGCCCGGGTTTCAACATCGAGTTCTTCGACCGCGTGTACAAACGCGCGTGGGGCCGGCCCGCGCGCTCGCTCAAGGAAGACTTCTGCGGGACGGCCCTGCTCGCGACGGAGTGGGTGCGCACGCGGCCCGGCAACGTGGCCGTCGGCGTGGACACGGACGCAAAAACGCTTGCGTGGGCGCGCGCGCACAATCTTGTCTCTCTTTCACCCGCGGAGAGATCGCGCATCAAGCTGGTGCGGGCGGACGTGCGCGAAATCCGCGCCCCCAAAGTCGAGATCATCGCCGCGTTCAACTTCTCGTACTTCGAATTCAAGACGCGCCGCGAACTCCTCGGGTACTTCTTGAACGCGCGGCGGTCGCTCAAACCGGGTGGGCTCTTGATCCTGGACGTGTTCGGCGGCTGGGAAGCGCAGATGGAAGTCACCGACAAGACCCGCAATCCCGGCTTCACGTATGTATGGGAGCAAACCAAATTCGATCCCATATCGCATTCCGCGGGGTTCCACATCCATTTTGATTTCCATGGAGGCGGAGGGATCCGCAGGGCGTTCAGGTATGACTGGCGCATGTGGACGATTCCTGAAGTGCGTGAGCTGCTGGCAGAGGCCGGGTTCAGCTCCATCGATGTCTATTGGGAGGGGATCGATCCGGAAACCGGCGAGGGTAATGGCGAGTTCAAGCGCGTCACCAAGGCCGAGAATTGCCCCGGGTGGATCGCGATGCTGGTCGCGACCCGCGGGCTTCCCGCCCATCGGCTCCGTCGCCCCCGCTAGCTCGGCAGACTCCGCGAACTGGACCGCCGCGGCGCGCACGTGAAAAGTTTCCCCTGCCGTCGAGTTTCAACGCCGATCCTGTGTCCGCTCCGCACTGCATCCGTAACGGGCTTGTTTACACGCTCCGGTCGCGGTTCGTATTCGCCTTGATTTTTGAAGGGGCATCCGGGATACTCGGGACCGTGGGAGGTGCGCACCGCCCGGGGACCGCGCGTGAGAGCATAGTGGAAGGCGGTCCGAACCGGGTGGCAAGGAGATGAAGATTGTCGTTCTGGGTGCCGGAGCCGTGGGAAGCGTGTTGGGAGGTCTTTTCGCGCTCCAGAAGCACGACGTGCTCCTCGTCTGCCGGGAGTGCCACCGCAAGGCCATCGACGAGAACGGAGGGCTGCGCGTTCGTTCCACGACCGGCGACTACCTGGCCCAGGTGCGCGCGGCTACCGAGCTCACCGCTCGGGACCTTGCCGAGGGGACGTGTGTATTCCTCACCGTCAAGTCGTACGACACCGAAAAGTGCACGGAAGAACTTTCCGCGATTGCGCCCCGGAGCATCGCCATCGTTTGCTTCCAGAACGGTGTTTCGAATGAGGAAATCGTCGCGTCGAAATTCGAAAACGTCTACGGCGGTGTGTGCAGGATGACGTGCTCGATGATACAGGGCGGCCAAGTTTCGTTCCGGGGTTTGGGCCGTGTGATCGTGGGAAAATACCCGAAGGGAAGCGACGCGCTGGCACGCGAGCTGGTTGCAGCGCTCACGGAGATCGGGTGCAAGTCTTGCGTTTCCCGGAACATCATGAACGACAAATGGCTCAAGCTGGCGGTCAACACCCAGAGCACGCTGCACGCCATCATCGATCCGCGGGATCACGGTTCGAACGAGTTCCTCCAGCTCAAGGTGAACATCCTCGAGGAGACGAAAAAGGTGTTCAAGGCGCACAAGGTGCGGGCGCGATCGTGCGACGGCAAGGACATGACGGTGGACGAACTCATCGCCGACCTGCGCCGGCCGAGGGCTTCGCGCCACACGTCCGGCGTCAAGGTCGGTAACTCCACCTGGCAGAACCTCTACCTCAAACGGCCCGACATCGAAAACAGGTACTACCACGGTCCCATCATCGAACTGGGACGAAAGTACAATATTCCAGTTCCGTTCAACGAAGTCGCTCTGGAAATGGTGGAACGGGTGCACCGCGATCGACGCGGACCGGAGTCATTGCGGCTGGCCGAAGTCCTCGAGGCAATCGCAGAGAGGACCTCGCGCTCGTGAAATCCCTGTTCTATACGCTGGTGCTGCTGGCCGTGCTGGTGGCATCCGTTTCTTTCTTGAGCTCCCTCGATAAGCGCCGGACGCAGGGTGGTGTGGAGCGATCCCGTGGACCGATCACTCTCAGCCGCCCGCCGATATCGCTTGGAATCGATCGGGTGGCCTATGCGGATACCTCCGCGGAAAGGCTGTATGCGATCGGCGCGGAGCTGTTGAATCTGTGGCACGAGCGGGAGGCGGCGGTGGTGTTCGAGCAGGCGGTTGCGGTGGACTCCTCGCACCACCAGTCGTGGCTGAAGCTGGTGGAGTGCTACGCCGACCCGCTGCTCTCTCGATTCGACGATGCGAAAGCGGCGTGGCGGCGTGCCGTCGAAACGAGCCCGGATCCTTCGGACACGACCTGGATGGCGGGAATCAAAAGCCTCTTCCTCGACCGGCGTTACGGGGATGCGGCGGACCAACTCGGAGGTGGAGGCGCTACTGGCCGCAAAGAGCGATCGTATTACCTCGCGCTGGCGCAACTGAGCGC
>JBGSIK010000184.1:0-4122 GCA_041742575.1 Candidatus Krumholzibacteriia bacterium | reverse complement strand
ACGGCGCGCGGCTTTACTGGCGTCATCTCGTAGACTGCGTCCTCGAGACCGTAGTCGGCCATGCTGATACGTGTGGCATTGAACGTGTTGGTGGTGACGATGTCGGCGCCGGCGTCGAGGTAATGGCGGTAAATCTCGGAGACGATTTCCGGCTGGGTGATCGAGAGCAGGTCATTGCAGCCCTTGAGGTCGCGCGGGTGATTCCGGAAGCGGTCGCCGCGAAAGTGCGTCTCATCCAGCCCGTACGACTGGATCATCGTTCCCATGGCGCCGTCCAGCACCAGGATACGTTTCCGGAGGAGCGAGCGGATCTCGTCCGTCCGGTCGGAAGTCGGCATGGGTTCGAAAAACCCGTTCATGAACCACCCCTGTATCGCCGGTCTCCGTGGGTCCTATGACCTTATCCGGGAGAAGGGCGCCCCCGCGCGGGTCGGCCACGGCTTTGGCTCGCCGGAAGCGCCGCCAAGGGCCAAGCCGATGCGACTAACTTATGATAACGGTTCGGATTGTAAAGCCCTAATTTCCCTTGTCACAGCCGGCGGCACCGGGGTATGGTCTCTCCCTGTGGCGGCGCACCGGCACAAAGGCGTGGGCGCCGTCAAGCTTACCACATCGACGTGCCCGGGACCGCATGCTGGCCCTTACCCTATATCGACTGGGCTCCTATTTTGCCCGCGTTCTCCCTCCAAAGATTCGCACGCTCATCACCGGGGCGGTCGCCCAGGTGAGCTGCCTCGTGCGGGTGGGAACGCGCAGGAATGTCGAGCGGAATCTCGCCCTTGTCCACGGCCGGTCGCTCGACCGTCGCGGGCTTCGCCGGATGAGCCGGCGGGTGGTCCTGAACTTCGCCCGCACCATCCAGGTGTTCCTGGAACTCCCGACTTACCGGTGGGAAGAAGTGCGCGCGCGGCTGGAAATGTCGGAATTCGAGTCGGCCGTTCGGGGCCTGGGGGAACACCCGGTATTCGTCCTCGCCTCGATCCACATGGGCCCGTGGGAACTCGGGGGATTGTGCCTGAGCAGCCTAGGCTTCAAGATACATACCGCGGCGCTTGATCACCCCTCCGCCGGAGTCACGCGCTTTTTCGAGGAGCGTCGGAGCCAATCGGGGATGATCAACCACCCCATGCGAGGATCGTTCAACATCCTCAAGGAAGCCCTCCAAAGCGGAGACAGCGTCGCCCTCCTTGTGGACCGCGCGTACGGTGGGACGCCGAAGCGGTTTGATTTTTTCGGTGTGCATCCGGAGTTTCCCATGGGGCACCTGTTCCTCTCCGCCGCCTGCCAAGTCCCGATCATGACGGGCGCTCTGGTGTTCGATACTGGGGACCGGGTACGGTACATCCACGGCGGCGTCTACTACCCGCCGGCGAGCGCCGAAGACGTGGACGCTCTGGAGGCTATCGAGCGAAAGTGCCTCGCGGATTTCGAACGGTTCATCCGAGAGCACAGCGACCAGTGGTTTCAGTTCGAGTTGCTGGAGAAGTCAGGACAGAAATGACAACGGAAGCGGAGATTCTGAACTCGACCGGAGCGTTGATTCCTGCGTTCAACGCTGCCTCCCGAATCGGGGAAGTGCTCGATCGGGTCGAGAAAGTGATTCCCGCGGACCGCATCGTGGTCGTGGACGACGGTTCGACCGACGAGACCTACGGAGTGGCGACCAAGCACGGAGTTCAGGTCGTCCAACACCCCATGAATCGCGGTAAGGGCGCGGCTCTTGCGACCGGCTTCCGCAAAGCGACGTCCATGGGCATGGAATATGTCGTGACCCTCGACGCGGACAACCAACACGACCCGGCGGAGATCCCGAAATTTGCCCGGCGGATCGCGGAAACCGGCGCCGACATCGTGGTGGGCAACCGGTCCACGGCTCCCGGCGAGATGCCGTGGCTGCGGCGGGCGACGAACTGGTTCACGTCGCGCGTGGTGTCGGGACTGGCGCATTGCACCATACCCGATTCTCAGAACGGTTACCGCATGATCCGGCTGCGCGCGATCGAGGGCATCGAGTTCGTGACCTCCCGATTCGAGACGGAGTCGGAGCTTCTGGTCAAAGCGGGGCGCGCCGGGGCCCGCATCGATTCGGTCCCCATCCAGTCGATCTATGGCGAGGAAGTGAGCGCAATCAACCCGGTCGTGGACACCGTGCGGTTTTTTCGATTGGTCGTGCGCGCGCTCTTCTGGTAGCATTCAGGCCCGAGTGGTGACCGCGCCGGAATTTCTCCCCAATAGCCAGTTACGCGATCGGACTTGGAAAAGCTCATCTTGATCAGCAACGACGACGGGATCGACTCCGCCGGCATAAGGGTGCTCGAGGCCGCGCTCCGGCCCCTGGGCCGCGTGATCGTGGTCGCGCCCGCCGAGGAACAGAGCGGGACCAGTCATTCCCTCACGTTGCGGCGCCAGATAGAAGTCGTAGACCTCGACGACACCCATCATCGTGTGAACGGGACGCCCACCGACTGCGTATTGCTCGCCACCGAAGTGATCCTCGACCGCAAGCCCGACGTCCTGGTATCCGGTATCAACCACGGCCCCAATATGGGGGAGGACGTCACCTACAGCGGCACGGTGGCGGCCGCGTTCGAAGGCACGATCCTCGGGATCCAGTCGGTTGCGATCTCTTCGCTGCAGCGCACCGTCGCCGACGCCGAGACCAACGGCCGCTTCGCTCGCGTCGTGGTCGAGAAGGTGCTCGAGTCGGGCTTGCCGAAGAACATGCTCTTGAACGTCAACATCCCCAACCCCGAAGTCGCGGGCGTCAAAGGAATCCGGATCACGCATCTCGGTTCGCGACATTACGAGAACTTCATCGACCGGGATGTCACCGCGCGGGGCAAGGCGCTCTACACCATCGGAGGCCAGGACCCGGTGTGGAAGGGTGACGAGGGGACGGACATCGCGGCGGTGCGCAAGGGGTTCGTATCGATCACGCCGCTCAACATGGACATGACCGATTATCGTGCCGTGGTCGAGATGAAGAGGTGGCGGTTCGAGGCATGAACGCGCCCCCACAAACAACAGGACCCCCCTTTTCATAGGGAGGTCCCGTTGCCTGCGCGCAAGGCCCCGCAATTCACGCGTGGCGTGAACCCATGGTTCTCACGTTGTTTTCGCGATCAATCCTCGTAGAGGTCCTTGATCGCACCCCAACTCTTCTCTTTTACCGGTACCGGCGGCGTGCAGCATTCGGCGTCGGCGAAGAAGTTGAGCTGCCCGGGCCAGGTCGGAAACGCCGCGAACAGGTCAACCCAGCCCGTTCCGTAGTTGTTCCAGTTGAAACATAGCATCGCCGGCCCGGCGTCCGTAGTGAGGGCCGGAACCGGAGTGCACGAGACGCTTTCGAAGTGAACGCTCAGGAGATACATCCGGTCCATCGTAAGACAGCCGCACGAAATCGGGATTCCGATGTTATAGAGGCCGGCCTGCGGGAGGTTCACTTGATAGAGGACACTCTGGCACGAGACGGGCCCCGGTGACGGACATCCCGGCGTCGGATAAACGGCCTCTTCCACATCGACTGACATGACAATCGTGCACGCTCCGGCGACCTGCAACAGAGCATGCACTTTCAGGACGCTGAAGCCCACCGGGCAAACCGTACACGTGGCCTTGGGGTCGAAGGTGAGCTTGTAGTCCTCCGGCGGCATCAAGAAGTTGTTAATCAACCAGGCGGCCGGATTGAGGTTCCCCACCTGGCAACACGGCACTGCGCCGGAGGTCTCCAGGACCAGCGGCGTCGCCTCAACGGCTTCGATCTGTTGTATGACGGGTTCCTTGCCCGCGGTCGCGACGGCCACCGTCAACCCCAAAACGAGCACTGCGGCGACCATGCACCATAACAAGTGACGCATACATACCCTCCTTGGGTAACGTGACACCTTTGCCCTCGCGTTCATCGCGAGAGTCAATGGATCTTGGCCCATCAAAATCTTGTACTCGGGATTCGGCGGTGGTTGCAGGGCCGTAGGCCCGTTCGGAAAACTCCCCAAGTCGCCGCCGGGTCGTATTGTATCACACAAACAGCACCAAAGTCAAGATTCGGTGGCATCATCCGCCGCGATCAGGAGCGGCAACTTATCGGTGGATCGGCGAGGGGCGGTGGTTGTAGGATTCGCG
>JBGSIK010000183.1:0-2102 GCA_041742575.1 Candidatus Krumholzibacteriia bacterium | reverse complement strand
GTCCCCCAACTCGTCCGCGTAGATGTAGGCGATGGCGTACGCGGCCCTGGGCGCGTATTCGCTCTGCGGGTATTCCTCGACCAGCTTCCGGTAGCTCGCCAGCGCCTGCTCCGGTTTCTCGAGCTGGAACAGCTCGATCTCGGCGAGAGAAAACTGGCGCGCCGCACGAGCTTCGGGCGTGTCCTCACCGGCGCTCTCCCGAAGCCTGAGGAGCTGGGAGATGTTCGAGCTGTTCTTGATCGCTTGCGTCGCGAACTCCGATCCCGGGAACTGTCCGCTCACGGCCTCATAGTGAGTCTTGGCCACTTCCAGGCTGTCCAGTTTGTTCTGGTACAGATCACCGAGACGGAAGTGCGCTTCGGCGCTGAACTTCGATTTCAGAAATCGCGCTGCCACGTTCTTGTATTCGCCGATGGCGAGGGACACCGAGTCCGTCCCGGCATACGCTCGCGCGGTGAGCAACATGGCCTCTGCTCGCTCCGTATCGGCAATTTCGAGATCACCTATCGGCGCCAGGACGCGGAGCGCATCCTTATACCGTCCGGCCATCATGTACGCGCGAGCAAGCGACACCCACACCCGGTAACGGTCCTTCCGGGCCAAGTGCTCGGCGGAAAGTCTCTCGAGCACACCGATGGCCGCCTCGGGTCTCTCCCGCTCCATATGGATTTCGGCCACTTCCAGGTCGGCTTCGAGGCGGTATGGGCTATCGTCGTGCTCGGCGCGCAAACGGTCGATGTGGGCGATGGCCTTCTTGTCGTCCCCCAGCAGAACCGCGCTCCGCCCGGCAAGATACAGCGCATGTGGAAGGTGGTCGCTCTTGGGGTGGGCCGCCATGAAAGACTCGAGAATATCGAGCGCCTCCTGGTTGCGATCCAAGCGGGCATACGCGAAGCCTTTCAGGAACGTCGCCTCCTCCATGAGCTCGCTCTCGGGAAGGCGCAGCTCCAGCTCATCGATCGTCTCGATGACCATCTGATACTTCTGCTGCGCGAATCGCGAACGCGCGATGAGCAGGTAGGCGTCGTCGACGTGGCGGCTATCGGGATACTGCTCGATCATGGCGCGCGCCTTTTCCGCAACGGCGTCGTATGCGGTGATCTGTGGCGGCGTGACCTCCCCCTCACTACCCAAGGGCATCTTCTCCGCTTCCGCGAACTTCGCCTTGGCGTTGTAGAGCATGTTGTAGTACGCGCACCCCGGCGCGAGGCCCAGAATCAGTGCCGTTCCCGCCGCAATCGATCCTGCTCGCAGTGAGTCCCTCATGTTTCCGAATGACGACATCATTTGCAATCGCGAGCACCCGCGGGGCGCCCGCACGAAATCCGAGAACCGCCTGCCGCTCACACGCGCTCGAGCATGGAGGTGACCCGGACGCCGTCCAGGATTGTGTGTTTCACCCGGCCCTTGAGCGTGCACCCCATGAACGCGGAGTTCTTCGACAACGAGTGGAAGTCCTCCTCGCCGACGGTCCATTCCTCTTCCAGATCGAACAGCACGATGTCGGCCGCCTGCCCCGGAGCGAGCCGACCGCCCGGGATTCCGAGCGCATCGGCCGGACGGTACGTGATCGCGGCGAGGGCTTCGGCGAGCCCTAGGTGACCCGGATTGACCAGATGGGTCACCACGACAGCGAATGTCGTTTCCAAACCGATGGTCCCCGACGGCGCTTCGTCGAACTCCACTTCCTTTTCCTGTGGCGCGTGGGGGGCGTGGTCGGAAGCGATGCAATCCAGCGTGCCGTCCTTAAGGCCCTCGATGATTGCCTCCCGGTCCTCCGCGCTCCGCAACGGCGGATTGATTTTGAAATTGGTATTGAAGGTTTCCAGGTCCCGGTCCTCGAAACAAATATAGTGAGGAGCCGTTTCCGCCGTCACCGGCAAACCGTCGCGCTTGGCCTCGCGGATGAGGTCAACCGAGCCCTTCGCGGAGATGTGCGCGGCGTGATATTTGGTCGGCACGGTCCGAAGCACGAGGAGGTCGCGGGCAAGGCAGATCTGCTCGCTGTAAGCGGGGACGCCGGACAGCCCCAGCTTGGTGGAATAGAATCCCTCGTGCATCACACCCGACCCCGTAGCGGACAGGTCCTCGCAGTGCTCGAT
>JBGSIK010000182.1:0-11821 GCA_041742575.1 Candidatus Krumholzibacteriia bacterium | reverse complement strand
CAGCTCGGTAGCGATACGGGCTTTGAAGCGATTCATAACGGATCGCTTCGAGCCGTCCAGTTACAAGGCGGTGAAGCAGGAATGGCCTGGCGTCCAGCCCAAGGTGGCGATCATCGGCGCCGGGCCGACGGGTTTGACTGCAGCCCACTATCTGTCTCTGAAAGGATGCGCGGTGACGGTGTTCGAGGCGGAGAAAAAGCCCGGCGGAATGCTGGCCTGCGTCATACCCTCTTACCGCTTGCCTCGCGAGGTCATCGACAAAGAGATCGAAGCCCTGCTCGATGAGAACATCACCTTGAAGTGCGGCACCGCGCTCGGCCGCGACTTCGACATCGACGGACTATTGGAAAATGGATTCGGGGCCGTACTTCTCTGCATCGGCGCACACAAGAGCAAACCCTTGCGCTTGGAAAACGAGGACGTCGCGGGAGTCTATCCTTCCATCGAGTTCCTGAAAGCCTTCAACCTGCAGGAGCAGCACCTGGCCAAAGGGAAGGTGGGCGTCATCAGAGGGGGCAATTCCGCCATCGATGCCGCCCGCATGGCCCTTCGCCTCACCGATGTGGAAAAGGTCACCATCCTTTATCGGCGGACCCGCGATGAGATGCCCGCTTTCGCGGAAGAGATCGAGGCTGCGGAGCAAGAGGGTATTCGCGTCGAAACCCTGGTGGCCCCGGTGAGAATAGCCAGCCGGGACGGCCGTCTGACAGGGCTCGAGTGCATCCGCAATGAGCTCGGCGACGCCGACGAAAAAGGCCGGCGCAAACCGGTGCCCATCGCGGGCACGGAGCACATGGTCGATCTCGATACCTTGATCGTGGCCATCGGCGAGGACTCAGGCATAGACGCCATCACCCCCGCGAAGACGAGTCGACTGGAAACGACGGCGTGGAACACGGTCCGGACGGACCCTGCCACGATGCAGACCAACCGGATAGGGGTTTTCGCTGCCGGCGATGTGGTCCGCGGCCCCAACACGGTGGTCGAGGCCATCGCCGACGGCAAGAAAGCGGCTGCCGTCATCGAAAGGTTCCTCAAGAAGGAACCGCTGCTTCAGCCCTTTGCGCCCAGGTTGCCGCGGGTCTATGTGGAACCGGTTGTGGACGAAGCGGCTCTCAGCGCCGCCCGCTCGGAAACGCCGCGCGCTCCGGCGGAGTGGCGAAGACGCAACTTCGCGGAGGTGGAGGTGACTTTGTCGGAAGCCGAGGCCCGGCGGGAGTCCTTGCGGTGCTTACGCTGCGATCTGGAATTCACTGCCCACGAGAAGGATAAGCAAAGCGAAACCGAAGAAACTAGGAGGCAGCGGGCGTGATTACTCTGAAGATCAACGGATTGGATGTGACCCTGGAAAAGGGGACCACGCTACTGGAGGCCGCGCGCTTCCTGGGCTTTCCCGTGCCGACCCTCTGTCACATGGAAGGACTTTCACCGTACGGTGCATGCCGGCTTTGTGTGATGGAGGTCGGGACGGGCGAGAAAGCGAGGTTGGTGACTTCGTGTTCTTACCCGATTCAGGAAGGTCTCGTGGTGAGAACCGCGTCCGCCCGCGTGGTGAGAGCGCGCAAGATGATTCTGGAGCTCATGTTGGCATCGTGCCCCCAGTCGAAGGTCATCCAGGACCTGGCTTCGAAGCACGGTGTCCGCACGCAGCGGTTCAGGCAGGAGCACGAGGACTGCATTCTCTGCGGACTGTGCGTGCGCATGTGCGAAGAGCAGATGATGGCCAAAGCCATCGGTTTCCGTGGCCGGGGAGAGCACCGGAGCATCGGCACCCCGTTCGACATCAAGTCGGAGCAGTGCCGCCTTTGCGGCGGCTGTATGTATGTTTGTCCGGCCTGTTCCCTGCGTTGCACGTACACCCAGCCGGACAAAGCGATCTGCGGCGGGTGCGCCAATCTGTCGCCGCCGTGCCTGGAGCAGGAACAGTTCCACGACATGATGTGCTACATGGATCCCTGTGTGGCCTGCGAGATCGTGAAGAGGAAATAACCAACGCCCCCAAAATGGAACCATTGCGAAAAGGAGCAGAACGCCATGTCTCAAACACTCTCGAGAGTTAACTCTTCTGCGGCCACTCTGACCAAGAACAGAACGGAGGGATCGGTCACACCTGCCTCAGGCATGTGCGTCACCTGCGTAGATGGCTGCATCGGAATGTGCGAGATCGGAAAATCCGCCTACCGCGGCCACGAGGTGATATACCCGCAGCCGTTCGGCGTGATCACCACCGCTGCGGAAAAGGTATATCCGGTGGACTATTCGCACTTCAGCATCATGGGCACAGCCGTGGGCGCCCAGGGCATCGAGGCGGATTCGGACAAGGCGATCTTTCCCAACGTGAGCCTCGAGGTTCGCTTCGGCCACGACCAGAAGATCAAATTCCGCTACCCGTGGATCATCCCGGGTATCGGCTCCACCAACATCGCCAAGAACAACTGGGAGGGTCTCGCCATCGGGTCGGCGCTTTCCGGTACGGGCCTCACCATTGGGGAGAACGTGGTGGGAATGGATCCCGAGGCGGTGTTCAAAGACGGAAAAGTCGTCGATACGGTGGACCTCAAGAGGAGAGTGAAGCTCTATCAAGATTTCCAGCACGACGGGTACGGCACCATTATCGTTCAGGCCAATGTCGAAGATACCAGGCTCGGGGTGCAGGAGTACGCCGTCCGGGAGCTCGGCGTGCAAATCGTGGAGCTCAAGTGGGGCCAAGGGGCGAAGAACATCGGCGGCGAGGTCAAGATCCGGGACCTCAAGAAAGCCCAGCTGCTGCAGCAACGGGGCTACATCGTACTGCCCAATCCCTCCGATCCCGGTGTGATCGAGGCGTTCCAAAAGGGATCCTTCAAGGAGTTCGAACGGCATTCGCGTGTCGGCATGGTGAGTGAAGAGTCCTTCGCCGCGCGCGTCGAGCAGCTCCGCAAAGCGGGCGCGAAATACGTATTCTTGAAGACGGGGGCCTATCGACCGGCCGACCTCGCCCGGGCGGTGAAGTTCTCCTCCAAGTACCACATCGATCTGCTGACCACAGACGCTGCTGGAGGTGGAACGGGCATGAGTCCGTGGCGGATGATGAATGAATGGGGCGTGCCCCCGGTGGAGTTTCATTCTCTGCTCTACAGCTACGCGAAGCGGCTGGCCGACAAGGGCGAGTATGTGCCCGCGCTGGCCGTGGCCGGTGGATTCACTTTCGAAGATCAGATCTTTAAGGGGCTGGCACTCGGCGCGCCTTTCGTGAAGTTGGTGGGGATGGCGCGTTCCCCGATCGCGGCTGCCATGGTGGGCAAGACGATTGGACGGTCCATCGAGGAACATCAGATTCCTGTGTACGTGGAGCGGTTCGGATCGACCAAGGATGAGATATTCGTCACCGCGCCCGAGCTGCGCCGAGAGATGGGTAACGAAGCATTCGAAAAACTTCCGACGGGAGCAATTGGACTCTACACGTACTACGAACGGCTGGCTCAGGGACTGCGCCAGCTCATGTGCGGAGCCCGTAAGTTCGATCTGGGCCGCATCAGCCGGGATGACATCGCGGCGCTGACCCGGGACGCGGCGGAGATCAGCGGGATCAAGTACGTCCAGGAAGTCGACGAGGCCGAGGTGGACGAGATCCTCGGCGCTTAAGTGCAGAGGCCTCTCGCGCGCGAGCAGCGGCCGAGACCGGCAGTCAACTGGCCGCTGCGGACGGGAAAGACCGCCATGGCAAACAGGGAAGGCGCCCACTATCCAGAAGGCAACACCGGATCCGACGGGATCCTCAGCCCTTCCGCAAAATCCTTCGCGCACTCCGTGCGCTTCGCGCGGATCGGAAATGGGGAAATAGGAGGCAAAGCCCGGGGACTGGCGCATCTCGAACAGATCCTGGCGGATCGCTTCGACGCCGGCGCTTTTCCGGTGTTCGCGGTGGAGATTCCCTGGTTTTGGGCAATCGCCACGGACTGGTTCGATCTGTTCATGGAGAAGAACCGCCTCTACGACATTGCCCTGTCGGACACCAAGGACCAGCACACGGCAAACGCCTTCCAGCGGGCAGAATTGCCGGCGGAGCTGGTGGATGAACTGAAGAAAATCATCACCGGCGTGAAAGTTCCGCTGGCGGTACGCTCTTCCAGCCTTCTGGAAGATGATCTGCATGAGCCCTTCGCGGGTGTTTACGCCAGCAAGATGGTTCCGAACAACCAGTTCAGCGCTGAGGCCCGGCTCCGTACCCTGGCGGAGGCGATCAAGTTCGTCTATGCATCGACCTTCACCCGACACGCCAAGAGCTACCGTCAGGCCCTCGGGCGTTCGCACCGGGAAGAGAAAATGGCCGTCATGATCCAGGAGGTTGTGGGCCAGCGCCACGGTGACCGCTTTTACCCGAACATTTCCGGCGTAGGTCGTTCCTGCAATTTCTATGCGCTGGGGCACGCCCGGCCTGAGGAGGGCGTCGTGAGCCTGGCGCTGGGATTGGGGAAGACGATAGTGGACGGGGGCAGAACGTGGACTTACTGCCCGGCTCATCCCAGGGCGAAGCCTCCGTTCGCATCCATGAAAGAACTCCTCACGCAGACTCAAACTCAGTTCTGGTCGGTGAACATGGGGAAACCCCCTTCTTACGATCCGATCCAAGAAACGGAGTATCTCTTCGACGGGAATCTCGCGCACGCGGAAGAGGACGGCACGCTGCGAGAGATAGCCTCCACTTACGATCATCAATCCGATCGGCTCACTCCCGGCGCCCGTTCGGCCGGTGCCAGGGTGTTGAACTTCGCGCCGTTGTTGGAACTCGAAGCGGTGCCTTTGAACGATTTGGTGCAGAAGCTCCTGACGCTTTGCCAGGACACGCTGGGTGAGCCGGTGGAGATTGAGTTCGCGGTTGATTTCAATCGAAGTCCACGAAGTGAAGATCGCCGCGCCCGCTTCGGTTTTCTCCAACTCCGGCCGATGTCCGTCTCGGACGATCAGATAGAGGTCCAGGAGCAGGAACTCCGTGGAGATCGCGTCTTCGTGGCATCCGAGCAAGTTCTGGGTAACGGACAATTGGACGCCGTCAAAGATGTCGTCTACGTAAAACCCGATGCCTTCTCATCCAAGGACACGTGGCTGGTTGCGGCAGAACTGGACGAAATGAACCGGCATCTTCTCGAAACCGGCCGGCCTTACCTTCTGGTCGTCATCGGACGCCTCGGGACTTCGGATCCATGGTTGGGTATTCCCGTGAAATGGGGCCAGGTGTCCGGTGCCAGAATCGTCGTCGAGACTTCCACGTCGGGAATGAGCGTGGACATGAGCCAAGGATCGCATTTCTTCCACAACGTTACTTGCCTGCGAGTTCTCTATTTTTCCACGGACAAGACCGGGCGGTATCCCGTCGATTGGCATTGGTTGGAAGGCCGGAGGCAAATCGGAGAAACGCAATTCGTCCGTCACGTCGCGTTGGACGAACCACTCCATGTGAAGGTGGACGGCAGGAGCGGTCGGGGGGTGATTCGCTATTAAAGAGCAAACCCAGTCGGCGATCAGACTTCTGGAGACACTGGTCGAACGCGCCAAGGAGCTGACGTGCCTGTATGCGATCGAGGAAGCTCTGAAGGAGCCGGACGCGGATATCGATCGGGTTTGTGAGCGCATCATCCAGGCGATCCCGCCGGGATGGCAATTCCCCGACGTCTGCGTGGTGAAGATCACATTGGGGGGCAAGGACTATCGATCCCAGGGTTTCGAGGAGACGCCTTGGAAGTTGAGCGCGAACATATTGCAGCAGGATGAGGTGGTGGGCACCATCGGTGTTTATTACTCCAAAGAGATGCCCAAAGCGGACGTCGGCCCCTTTCTCAAGGAAGAGAAGAAACTCATAGAGACCATCGCCAATCGGCTGAACCACTTTCTGACCTACAAGAAGATGAGTCACGTCTTCCATGAATGGCGCGAGGCCGACCGCGATCTCTCGGAGAATCAGAAGGGCGATTGGGAGGCGGTGGTCGATCTCATCCGCCAGACCGATCATGCCCTTTTTCTCAGAGTGTCCAACAAGATGCTCAATCACATGTGTTGGAGTGGGATAGAAGAGGCGGAAGAGCTGAGGCGGACATTCAAGCACCAGGACATGGTCGAAGGTGATCTGCTCGGGAGCGGGGTGCGCGGGCAGCGTCTGAGTCGGATGCTGGATTTCTCCGCGGAATTCACGGAGGGGATATATCGGATTGCCGCCAACCATCTCTCCAGCGATGAGATCTTGTCGCGCATCCAGATGTGGATCCAGGAGGACAAGCTCGCCGTATTGTTGCGGACAGTGCGCCGTCGCTTGCCGCTTTCCCAGGTGTCGCGCAGCCTCCGGCGTTATTTCTTTGCCACCCGTGAAAAAGCGAGTGATCGTTATCCGCTGGCGAGAAGCCTGAAAGTCTTTCTGCTGGAGTGCCTGCTGTCGGACCGGGTGAAGTACATCGAGGTTGCGAAGGACAATGTGGACATAGAAGATCTCTACTACCTTCTCCAAAAGGTGATCTTTTCCGCGGAGAGCCATGGCAAGCTCGGGGGCAAGAGCGCAGGGTTTTTCCTGGCCTCGCAGATTCTGACCAAAACGAAAGAAGGCCTCGGCCCATCGTCGCCATTCCGCGTTCCGAAGACATGGTACATCGCCTCGGACATGATGCTCGAGTTCATGCAGTACAACAACATGGACGAGGTGATCGAGCAGAAGTACAAAGATATCGAAAGGGTCCGTCTCGAGTACCCGCACGTCGTGGATATGTTTCGTCAGACGGTTTTTCCGCCCGACATGGCCAACGCGTTGTCAATGGCCCTGGATGACTTCGGAGACAGCCCCCTGGTCGTGCGCAGTTCCTCGATCTTGGAGGACAGGACGGAGTTGGCCTTCGTCGGCAAGTACAAAACCGTGTTCTTGGGGAATCAGGGTGCCAGGGAGGATCGCCTCCGTGATCTCATGCGCGCGGTCACCGAAGTGTACGCGTCCAACTTCGGTCCCGATCCCATCGAATACAGAGCGAACCATGGACTGCTGGAGTTCAGCGAGCAGCTAGGCATAATGATCCAGGAAGTGGTGGGGATCCATGTCGGGCCTTATTTCTTCCCCGCCTACTCCGGTGTCGCCCGCAGTCGCGGCGACATCCGGTGGTCCCCGGAAATCGCCGGTGACGGCGGTGTGATCAACGTCATCCCCGGGCTCGGAACCCGGGCCGCCGACCTCTCCGGTGACGAGCGCCCCGTGCTGGTCGTACCGGGCAGACGGCCTGTCCCAACCTCGGAGGACGCCATTCGCCGCTTGCCCAAGACAGTCGACGCGATCAATCTGGACACCAATGGAATGCAGACGCTCGAGCTAACGGAGCTCATGAGGAAGTTCGGTGCTGCGTATCCTCACGTGGAACTCATAGTATCCGTGCATGAAGCCGGCGAGGACGGCTTCGCCGGCTTCCGGCCGCTCGACCGGGACGAGCCGGGATTCGACAAAGCTCGTGTCGCAGCTACGTTCGACGGGCTGACAAACTCCAGCCCTTTCGTCGTGCAGATCCGGAATCTCTTGCGGACGCTCGAGGAGAAACTTGGTGTTCCGGTGGAGGTCGAGTTCGCCTCGGACGGAGAGCACGTGTATCTCCTGCAATGCCGGCCGCAGCCGATCGCCCGCGCTCCACGCCCTGCGCCCATTCCCAAGGACGTGCCGAGAGAAAAGCACGTGTTTTCAGCCGGCCGTTACGTCTCCAATGGATGGGCTTCGAACATCACGCATATCGTGTATTCGAATCCGGAAGCGTACGAGGCGCTCGGCGACGCACCCGACCGCCAGTTGCTGGAGCAGGCCGTGGCCAAGTTGAACGACTTGCTGCCGAAGCGGCAGTTCGCCCTCATGTTGCCCAGCAGTTCATTCAATCGGGGTGACGACCGCCCGGGCATGCACGTCAAGTTCAGCGACATCAAGAACGCTGCGGTCGTGGTCGAGCTGTTCAAGCGGGAAAGCGGTGACGACTTGGTTTCCTCACTGGGAGCCCGTTTTCTGCAAAACATCGTGGAATCGAACATGCTCTACCTGCCCGTGTACCTGGATGACCAAAGGACGAAGTTGAACGAGCGTTTTCTCCAGCGTTCGCGCAGTGTTCTCGCGGAGCTGTTGCCCGAGTGCGCGCGCGTCGCCCACGTGCTCCGGGTGATCGACGTGGCCAGCGCCGCGGACGGAAACGTCATGCATGTGTTGATGAACGCGGAACTCGGCGAGGCCGTCGGGCTCTTGGCGGATCCCAAGCAGGAAATCGGGCGTGGGGAGGAAGGGGAAGCGTTCGAAGATGGGGAGCCGGAGAACTACTGGCGCTGGCGTCACCGGATGGCCGAGCAAATCGCTTCGCAACTGGATCCGCAACGGTTCGGGGTTGCCGGTGTTTATCTTTTTGGAAGCACGAAAAACGGCACGGCAGGACCGGCGAGCGACATCGACATGTTGGTCCACTTCCGGGGAACGGATTCCCAGCGGGCCGCGTTGGTGCAATGGCTCGAAGGGTGGAGCCTCTGCCTGGACGAAGTCAATTACCTGCGGACGGGGTACCGATCCGGGGGACTCCTGGATTTCCACTTCGTCACGGATGACGACCTGCGGAAAAAAACCAGTTACGCAGTGAAGATCGACGCGATCACGGACGCGGCGCGTCCGCTCGCGATGAAGAAAGACGAAGCCCCAGGTGTTCCGGACGAGCATTCCCGCGAATCAGAGAGGGGAACCAAGTGATGTCTTCTTACGTTCAGAGGCTGATGGCCGAAGTCAAGTCGAAGAACGCTGGCGAACCGGAGTTTCACCAGGCGGTCGCGGAGGTGGCCGAATCGATCGATCCGGTCCTGGAGCGGCATCCGCATTACCGGGAAGCCAAAATCCTGGAACAGATCATCGAACCCGAGCGCGTCATTAGCTTCCGCGTTTCGTGGGCGGACGACAGTGGCCGCGTACAGGTGAATCGCGGCTATCGCGTGGAAATGAACGGATCCATCGGGCCGTACAAGGGCGGCCTGCGCTTCCATCCGTCTGTCAATCTGGGCATCCTGAAATTCCTCGCCTTGGAGCAGGTTTTCAAGAACAGCCTTACCACGTTGCCGATGGGGGCGGGGCAGGGAGGAGCGGATTTCGATCCCAGGGGCAAGAGCGACCGCGAGGTCATGCGATTCTGCCAGAGCTTCATGAACGAGTTGTACCGTCACGTAGGCCCGAACACGGACATCCCCGATGGGGATATCGGCGTCGGCGGGCGCGAAATCGGTTACCTCTTCGGTCAATACCGGAAGCTGCGGAACGAGTTCTCGGGGGTACTCACCGGCAAAGGACTGAACTGGGGAGGTTCCCTGATGCGTCCGGAGGCGACGGGCTATGGAGTGGCGTACTTTGCTGCGGAAATGCTTGCCACGCGCAACCAGACCCTCGAAGGCAAGACCTGCCTGGTTTCCGGAAGCGGCAAGGTGGCGCAGTTCACCATCGAGAAGCTCAACGATCTCGGAGCGAAGGTGGCGACTCTGTCCGATTCGAGCGGCTATATCTATGATCCCGATGGCATCAATCGCGAGAAGCTCGAATGGTTGAAGGACTTGAAAAACGTCCGTCGCGGCCGTATTCGCGAATTCGCGGAGAAGTACCCCAGCGCAGAGTACAGTTCGGCCGAGGCGGGAGATCTGGACGAGAATCCCCTCTGGTTGCGAAAGGCGGACTGTGCCTTCCCTTGCGCCACGCAGTATGAAATCAACCGCAGGGACGTGCAGAACATGTTGAAGAATGGGATTCAGCTGATCTGCGAAGGCGCCAACATGCCCGTAACGGGGGACGCAATGAACCTGCTCATCGACCGCGGCATCCTCTACGCCCCCGGGAAGGCGGCAAACGCCGGAGGGGTGGCGGTCTCAGGTCTCGAGATGGCGCAGAATAGCATGCGTTTTTCGTGGACGCGGGAGGAAATCGACGACCGGCTCCGGGTGATCATGAAGACGATCCACGGAGCCTGCTTGGACGCGGCGGAGGATTTCGGTACCCCAGGGAACTACGTGAACGGCGCGAACATCGCGGGTTTCATGAAAGTCGCCGACGCCATGATCGACCAGGGAATCATCTGACCGCGTGACGGGATAGAGCGCCATCCCCGAATTTCGGCGGCACCGACTCGAACTCCGTCCAGCCACAGCGTGGCGAGATTTCCGCGAGTCACACGCGCCGGCGGCGCGTGCGTGCGTTTCTGCGTTTCTGCGCCCCCTTGCGCTACCGGCTGTTTTTCCCCTATGCTTGGCCACAAGCACCGGCCTGTTTGGTCTTCACGACGGAAAGGATCGATCCGATGAGGGCGATGGTACTCGAACGTCTCGGCCCGATCGGCGAACGCAGCGCCCCGCTCTCGATGACGACGGTTCCTGATCCGGAGCCCGGCGAGGGGCAGGTACTCATCGATGTCAGCGCGTGCGGGGTATGCCACACGGAGATCGACGAGATCGAAGGCCGCACACCGCCACCGAGTCTTCCTGTGATTCTCGGCCACCAGGTGGTGGGAAGGGTGGCGGGACTGGGGCGGGGCGTGTGGCGATACGCGGTGGGCGATCGTGTCGGTGTGGCGTGGATCCATTCCGCATGCGGGAAATGCCGGTGGTGCCGACGCGGCGATGAGAATCTCTGTCTTGATTTCAAGGCAACGGGGCGCGACGTCAACGGCGGATATGCGGAGCTCGTGACAGTGGCGGAGGATTTTGCGTACCCCATCCCTGACACCGTCACCGACGCGGAGGCTGCGCCCCTCCTGTGTGCGGGCGCGATCGGCCACCGCTCCTTGCGGTTGGCCAACCTGAAAAACGGGGAAAGTCTGGGCCTCACCGGTTTCGGAGCCTCCGGGCATCTGGTTCTCCAGCTGGCGCGGTTCCGCTATCCCAAGACAAAAGTGTTCGTTTTCGCGAGGAGCGAATCGGAACGGGAGTTCGCGCGGCAGCTGGGTGCGGATTGGGCGGGGGACACGGAGGAGGATTCGCCCCAGAAGCTGGATGCGATCATCGACACCACACCGGTGTGGATGCCGATCGTGAGGGCCCTGGCCAACCTCGCACCGGGCGGACGGCTGGTCGTGAACGCGATCCGCAAGGAGGATGTGGACAAGGACCGCCTCCTCGAGCTCGATTACACCGGCCACCTGTGGATGGAGAAGGAGATCAAGAGCGTCGCCAACGTGACGCGGAAGGACGTGAGCGAGTTTCTCGAACTCGCTGCCGAGATGGGTGTCAAACCCGAGGTTCGGGAGTACGCGCTCGAGGATGCGAACCGGGCCTTGGTCGAGCTCAAGATGCGGAAGATCCGTGGGGCGAAGGTGCTGCGGATCGGCTGAGAATGGGGCGGGTCCACCCTGCCGTGGCCAACTGGAGTAACGTGATGGATCTCCCGTCCGCCGAGAAACATATCAAGCGTGCGTGGATCGCCGGAGTCGTGTCCGGGTCCGTGACCTTGCTCTTCGTGGTCTTTTCCCTCGCAGGAAAAGACTTCCTGCCTCGCCTGGAACTGGACGCCTGGAGCTTCCTGGACATTGCCGTCATATTCGGTCTCTCGTTCGGTGTTTACCGAAAGAGCCGGGTGTGCGCGGTTGTGCTCTTCGCGTACTTCGTGTTCTCCAAGATCTACCTTTGGATCACGGCCGGAAGCCTCGGGTCCGTGTTGGTCGCGGTCTTGTTCGGCTTCTTCTTCTTCCAGGGTATGCGGGGAACGTTCTCTTACCACGCGCGTGTGGTGGAGGCCGGAGTCACGGTCGACCGGCGCAAGCGCACAGCAGCGCTCCACGTCGTCAGCGCGGTCGCGATACTGGCCGCCATCGCGGTCCTGGCGTCG
>JBGSIK010000181.1:0-1726 GCA_041742575.1 Candidatus Krumholzibacteriia bacterium | reverse complement strand
CGCACGCTACCATTCGCGATCGGGCTCGCGCTGCTGGCCGTTGGTTGCGCGCGGCCTTCATACCGCGTGCAGACCCTTGTCGAGGCCGACAGCGCCGTGGTCGATCGAATGGTCGAGAACCAGATAGGCCTCGAGGGAGAGGGAAGATATTCCGATTTTGCGGTACCGGGGGTCAGCATGGACGTCGCGCCTTTCGAACGGGTGTGCTTCCTGAACGCCTCGCGGCATCGGGCGCCCGACGGCACCACCGGCTACTATCTCGCCTTCAGCTACACCGGGCCCGATCAACTGATCATCGAGGAGCGGCGGACGATGGAGCTGGAGATAGACGGGGCCGACCCGATCACGCTGGAGCGTCACGGGGAGGTGTCGCGGACTCAATCCGATCTCAACTCGTCGTTCACGGAATCATGCAATTACGAGATTTCCGCCCAGGTGTTGAAGCTCCTCGTGCACGCGAGGTCGGTCCACGTGCTGGTGAAGGGAAGCGAGTCGGAAGTGAACGGTTACTTCTCGCAGTCCAACTTCGAGAACTTCAAGCGCTTCGTTGACGGCTACGTGAGGTGAGGGCCTCGCTTCCCGCACGAATCCCGGTTGGCCGCTTTCGATACGCGTTCCTGTTCGCGTGGCTCGCGCGCTCCCCGAAAGTGGGCATTCCGCGTTACGCAGGTCAAAGCTGAGGGCTATTGCCAATCTTTCGTGTGGGTTTTATATTGAACTTGCCCCACGGGAGCACCCATTGTTCCCAGCGTCTCAAGCCAAGAACGAAAAGGGGGCTGGCTGTGAGATACTTCCTTTTTGTTGCGTTGTTCGCCATTTGCCTCGTGATGCCCACGCTGGCCGCTGCCGCACCGACGTTGACGATCACAGAAACACGACAGGGTACGTGGTCATTCGTCGGGATCGACGCCCCACAGGTGATACTGCAAATCGAGAGCTCCTGCGAGGCCGTGCCGATGCGCTTCGAATGGACCGCCATGTCCGATGGGCCGATTTCGACGATCGAGGCGTATCGGTATGGGTGGGATGTCGAGGACCTGAATGACGATACCCAGTGGTATACGGATTGGTGCAACGTTCGGTATAGCGAGCAGACTTGTTACTATGGAACACACAGGTTGTACGTGGACGCCAAAGATAATACCGGTGTGATCACTCGCGGCACGATCGTGATCAACATCACGCTGGTCACGAATCCGTCATTGACGATTTCTGAATTTTACCGCAGGGAGGAGTGGATATTCGTCGGGTCCGACGGCCCGCCGGTAACGCTGACCGAAACGGCCACTGATCGCACACCCCCGTGGGTCTTTGAATGGTGGGCCTTCCCGTGCGATCCTAACGCAGGAACATTTACGTATCGGTACGGATGGGACATCGCCGATCCAAATGACGATAGCCAGTGGTCTCCTTGGGGCGATCTGCATAATGCAGAACCAGTAGAATTCCAATCCGGATCCCACAGTTTCCGTGTCGAGGTCAAGGACGACACCGAGGCCATCACTCGCGGAACGATACTCATCAATATCTCCGGGCCAAGTCCGGTGAAATCCGTGACGTGGAGTCGGATCAAAGCGATGTATTCGGAATAAGCGTTTTTGCGGAGCCCGGAATCAACCGGTTGCTGACGCCGGCGCCCGCTGGCTTTCCGTGCTTGCCGTGGGGCAGGCATCCGAAAGCTCGCTCTGCCGTATATCGATTGTGCCGCGCGCACAATAATCTGAGA
>JBGSIK010000180.1:0-3090 GCA_041742575.1 Candidatus Krumholzibacteriia bacterium | reverse complement strand
TCGCACGACCCGGCAGCGGTTCTCGCCGGCGCACGGGACCGGACGGACCGACCATCGTCCGGGCTTTCATGTGCCGGATCACCCAGGGATGCAGTGCGTCCTCCGCTCCCCGCATCGCCTCCAGCGCCTGGCGGTACCTCGCCACGACGAGGCCAGCAGCGGGTGGGAGCGATTCCGTCGACTCGGCCGTGCGCACCGCAGCCCACCATTCCTCCACGTCGCACGCGAGATCGTCACGCCGCAGGGTACCCCAGGCGCTCTCCAGACGTACCGCCGCCTCCTGGGCAGCGTCGAGGCGCCTGCGAAGAGCCTTCATCTTGTCCACAAAATCTGTCTTGCCGCCGCCCGCCGCGGCCTCGCAGTCCCAGAACACGGCCCCAAAGCGGTCGAGAACGGAGCAGAGCTCGTGGTGTCCGAGCTGGAACGGCGTGGCTGTGAGGAAAAGCATACGCTCGAAGACTCCGTTGAGCGGGCCGGCGGAAACCTCCTGCGCGCCGTCGGAGGCTTCCTGGTCCTGAAAGAGGGAAGCGAACCGCGTCTGGGCATTCTTGAGGTGGTGCGCCTCGTCGAGGACGAGCAGCGGCAGCCTGAAGCGCGCACGCTGGAGGCACTTCTGCCACAGCGCGCGGATCGCCTCGTCGAGGGCGCAGCGGAGCTCCTGCAGGCGTTGTTCGAGGTACTCCGAGTCGCGCCGCGGGATGTCGCGCAACCGGTCAAAGAGGTCGCCGAGGTCCATTTCCCGCGACCGCCTCCGGCACCCGGCTCCGGGTCATCGTCGGTAGCCGTGTTCTCGTCTCTCTCGGGACACACTATCAGCATCCGGGTGTCCACTGCCGGCTCCGTCCAGGCCAGATGGAACGTCTATACGGCCGTGTCTCTGAAACGGGACGTTATAGATCTCTCGAGCCGGACAGACCAGGCCCCCCCGCCGCCGTATATCCCGCGCTTTGGCCCTTTTCGCTCACCGACACCCAGAACGAGTACAACTTGCATCCGGTCAATTGGAACTTGAATGAAACCGGTTTCCCGACGAGTCCCGAGAGATCGGCGTGGTTTTCCCAGACAATGCGGGCTTTGGTCGAATCCGTCCGTACGGGAACGCACTTTTCCTTCTCGTAGCCCTTGACGGGCTTGTTGTTCCAATCCAGCACCTCGACGAGCAATTCTCCGTTGTCGCAATCCGCGTTGACGAAGAGATACTTACCTTTGAAGAGCACGGGCCGGCACACGAGCGTGCCCTCCTGCCCCTCTCGCGGCGTCATGGCGGCGAACCCGTCCCTTCGGAGAATCGCCAATCCTGTGCTTCCGCCAGAGTACATGAGGCGACGGGACCTTCCGGGGTAACCTTGGTCATAGCGGCCCAAGCGGGGAGAGTCCCCTGAAAAACCGGTGACATAGAAATACAGTTTGTCATCCACGATCAGGCAGAGCCCTCCCACCGCATGCAGGTAGGCTCTGTTCCAGTCGCCCGCACGCCGTGAGGATCCCAAGAACGGCGTTCGGTCCGGTCGAGTGAAATGGAACCCATCCCGGCTGAATCCCAGTTCGAGATCGATGGTCTTTGGGATCCCCAGTTCTTCGCAAATGCTGTTCTCGGGCCCACGGAAAACGCCAAAAAGACCGATGAGCAGGCTCTCATACGGACTCACGTTGAGATCGTAGAGCGCCACGTTGTGGTCAGGAAACCGCGGATCGGGCAGGTCGAGCGAATCGGTCTCCTGCCAGAGGACCTCCTCTGTCCCGGGATTCCATTTCGCCCCGCTCAGGAAATCATCCGACTCATGGTAGAATCTCGCGCGGAGGCCCCACTCCGGGAGGCCCTCTTTCTTCACTTTCACCGACCTTCTGATGCTCATCACCCATTTTCGCCTGAAGGGATTGTAGAAGAACGAAGAGTTGTCCCCCACGGGGGTGGTGAGCACCGGGTCGCTCCAATGGACGCCGTCAGGGGAAGTCTGGAGACGGCCTTCACTGGGTTCACTGGAGTAGTTCGCGCCGGTCCTGTAGAACTGAAAGCACTTGTACCGTTCCGCGGGGTTGGGGCAGTCGTGATCGAGCCACACGAGGGAGCCGTCCCTCTCATGATACTCCTGCGGCGGCCACACCAAGTTGGTTCCGGGAACGACATCGAGGTCGGGGCGCTCCCAATGGATGCCATCCTTGCTAACCGCGAGAGCCATGGTGTGGAACCATCCGGGCATATACCACATCTTGAAAAGCTCGTCTTCGGGATCGTACCAGCACCCGTCATTGAAGGGGGCCGCCATAGGGCAGTTCCCGCCGTCCATCTCTTCCTTCGTCTCGGCACGAAGCACAGGACTATTGGGGTGCATATTGGGCTTCTCGAATATCCGCCGACAGTCGCTTTGGGCGATGAGGAAATCATCGACGAAAAGCTGCCGGCCCACATCGATAGGAATGACCTTGGGAGGGTTCCGTAGATAGTGCGGGTTTGAATTCGGTCCGCTCAGTCGTTCGACACCGTATGCAGGGGGCCACGCCGAAGGCAGCTCGATGCCGTTATACAACCTCTCCGCCACGACCGTCCTCCTTGAAGGCGCCGCACAGCCCACGATCAGCGCGCACAAGAGCCCAAGTCCGAGCCGTTTGATGCTCCGCAGGCTGAAGTCAAGAATGGCTATCATAAGGGATATCCGCTTTTCCGGTCCCAGCCGGCACTCGGGTCCTACTTTATCGCGCCTGCTGTCATACCCCGCATCCGGTACTTGTAAGTGATGATAACCATGATCAGCATCGGCAAGTACTGCAGGACACACGCCGCGTAAATGATGCCCCAGAGCAAACCGTCTTCGGTAGCCCTGAGGGTATTGATGGTCAGCGGTATTGTGATCGCCCTCGTCGTCGTAAATATGAACGCGAAAGTGAACTCGTTCCAGATGCCGATGGCCGCGAAGATACTGACGGCGATGATGCCCGGCGCCGTGAGTGGCAGGGTGATGTGCCAGAAGGCTTTCCATTTGGAGCAGCCTTCGATCATCGCGGAATCGTCGAGCTCGATCGGAACGTCGTCGATGAACGCCTTCATCAACATCGAGGAGAAACTCACGGCAAAGGCCGCGTTGATTACCA
>JBGSIK010000179.1:0-3761 GCA_041742575.1 Candidatus Krumholzibacteriia bacterium | reverse complement strand
ACGACCGGCTCTTCATCCGCCACTGGGACACCTGGAAAGACGGGCGGCGATCGCACGTTTTCGTGACGCCCGCGGACGGCAAGGACGCCGTCGACATCATGAAGGGGATGGATGCCGACAGTCCTTCGAAACCGTTCGGGGGCGCGGAGGAGATCACGTTCACGCCCGACGGCCGCTCGGTCGTATTCACCGCGCGCAACGTCGGCAGAGAGGAAGCGTGGTCAACGGACTTCGACCTCTATCTGGCTCCGATCGACGGATCCAAGGCCCCGGAATGCCTGACCGAGGCCAACGAGGCCTGGGACACGCAGCCGGTTTTCTCTCCGGACGGAAAGACGCTCGCGTATCTCGCCATGCAGCGTCCTCGTTATGAGGCCGACCGCTTCCGTGTCGTTCTCCGTCCGTGGCCGCAGGGGACCGCGCGCGTTCTCACCGAAGATTGGGATCGTTCCCCGGGGACGATCGTTTGGTCACAAGACGGCAGGCGCATCTTCGTCATCGCCGAGAATTTCGGACAGAATTGCGCATACGGCATCGACGTCAAGACGGGAAGGGTCCAGACGGTCGTCGAGAAAGGGTGGGTCCGCGCGCTCTCGCTTGCCGGTGACAGGATCGTTTACGGCATGGATCACTTGCAGTCACCCCTGGAGCTCTACTCGGTGAAAACGGACGGGGCGGATATTCGTGCGATCACGAAGATCAACGCCGCCAGAGTGGCCGCGACGCGGATGGGCGAGCCCGAGCAGTTCTCTTTCAAGGGCTGGAACGACGAGATGGTCTACGGCTACATCGTGAAACCCGTCGATTTGGACGCTTCCAAGAAATACCCGGTGGCGTTCTTGATTCACGGCGGGCCGCAGGGTTCCTTCGGCAACGATTTCCACTACCGCTGGAATCCGCAGGCGTACGCCGGAGCGGGGTACGCCGTGGTGATGGTGGACTTCCACGGATCGACGGGCTACGGCCAGAAGTTCACCGACGCGATACGCGGGGATTGGGGAGGAAAGCCGCTCGAGGATCTCCAGAAAGGTCTCGCCGCGGCCGTGGAGAAATACCCGTGGATGGACGGGGAGCGTGTGGGCGCCCTCGGCGCTTCCTACGGGGGGTACATGATCAACTGGATCGCGGGCAATTGGTCCGATCGCTTCAAGTGTCTCATCGTTCACGACGGCAATCTCGACGAGCGTTTCGCCTACTACGACACGGAAGAGCTGTGGTTCCCGGAATGGGACCATGAGGGGACGCCGTGGGAGAACCCGAAAGGGTACGAAGAGCAAAACCCCGTGAATTTCGTGGGCAATTGGAAGACTCCGACGCTCGTGGTCCACAGCGCGAAGGATTTCCGGGTCGTCGAAACACACGGGATCGGGACTTTCACGGCACTCCAGCGCAGGGGAATCCCGAGCAAGCTCCTGTATTTCCCCGACGAGAACCACTGGGTCCTGAAACCGCACAACAGCATCCAGTGGCACGAAACCGTGATCGGCTGGCTCGATCAGTGGTTGAAATAGTTCGGCTTCACGGGTTGACCGTGATAGTGCCCCTCATGTTCAGCGCACAGTGCGGAATGCAGAAATACGGAATGGTACCGGTCACGTTCACGTGGTTGGCGTCGAAGATCACGGAGAATTTCTGACCGTTCGACAGCAGCCCCGAATCCCACTTTCCATCCGGGGTGCATCCCTGCCCGCTGGTGCTCGAGTGCTGCATGCTCCCGAGGTGCACCCATTCCACCGTGTCACCCACGCTGATGACGAGGTCTTTCGGAGAAAAAACGTTGTCCCGGATCTGAACGACCTTTCTATGCTCCGAAGACGGTGGAGGAGTACCGGTGGGGCTGCTCGAGTCGTCGCTGCATGCCAGCAAGCTTGCCAGCAGAAAGACCGTGCCGGCCGAAATGATATTGATTCGCATCGGTTTCTCCTTGTTGGCTTTGTACTCGCGTCACCACTCGATCACGATCACGGTGAAGAGCACGGAAATCCCCGATATGATTCCGGCCGTTCGGTGATTCGAGTAGAGATCATCAAAGGTCTTCCCCTCTTCCGCTGCTGTGCCGTCCTCTATATCCTGCCTGGAATTGTAAGCAATCGCTGCCGCCGTCACGAACCCGGCCGTTGCCAAAGTCGACAGCCCGAGGTGGACCATGCGTTTCGTCTTCCCCGACTCTTTGCCACGCAGCTTCCAGAAATCGACGTATCCCAATGCAGACTGCGCCAGCGACAGGCCCGCCGTCGTGTACCCGATGTACTTGTGGGCCGATTTCGTACCCGGTTCCTTGCCCTCCATCCGCGCATTCCAGGTCATCGAGCCCAAGATGATCTGCGTCGCCGTCGCCGCAACGATCGCATACCCCAGGTAACGGTGGGCGGTGAACGTCCACGAATCGTAGGGCAGCTCAGCCGTCTCCTGCGTCCGCGTGAAATTCGAGAGCATGTCCTCGAGGGCGCGATTGTGGAGCGTGTCGGGAGCCGACGATTTCTGCGGCAGCATGGACAACCGGAACGAATCCCGATCACGGGCTGAGACATCCGCAGCCGCCAGGACCAACAACAGCATCAAGACCGTCGCTCTCATGGTGGACTTTCACTCTCCCTTTCGATCTCGAATACGAGCTCGCCGCTGAGCTCGATCCGATCCGGCGCCGTCTTCAGAATCAGCCCCAGGCGCGGCGGCTTGATCCCGAAATCCGAGAACTTGGCGTCAATGTGCGTTGTAAAACGAATCTCCTTCGATCGAGCGGTGCGGAAGGCAAGGATGACGTCGTATACCTTCGATCCGCCGGCTGCGGAGATTTTGGCCTTGAGCGCCACCCGGCCGCTATCCGACTGCAACACGCGTTCGAGGTCCTCTCCGGCCATTTCGACTACCTCGAAGGTGATCGCGGGGTGCTCCTTGTACTTGAGGATTTTCGCGACGTCTTGATCGCGCTTGGTATTGTTCGAGTCGAATCCGATCACCGGCACGATGATTCCGCCCTCGATACGCCCGCCACCGGCGATGACGATCTTTCCCATAACCCCGCGGTTTATGGCGGACACGTTGTCGCCGCCGATCCCGAGGGTCTTCAACCGCACCTCGTACCGAACATGGCCGGATTTCAGTGTCAGTGTTTCCGAGCGCCCTTCGGAAATACCCAGAGCGACAGGAATCAAAGCGAGGATGGGGATGAGACGCTTCATTGAACACCCACATGAGCAAAAGCGAGTGCCCGCGCGCGCGCGTGGAGCCAAAATAACGAATGACAACCGCACGGTAAAGGAGAAATTCGCCCGGATGTTTACAGCTCCGTTGATGCCGGTTTCAGTCCCGAAGAACAGGACCAAACGGTCTCGTGATGCGCAACTCGAGTTATGGTTTCAGGGAAGGGGCGCGCTCCTCACAGGTTTTTTCCCGATTATGATCCGTTTGGTGTTAATGACCTTGACTGGGAGCACGTAAAGTGTGAACTTGTTTGTTCAGGCCAGTCTGCGATCGAGCTAGTTCCCCATTTTCAGAGCAAGGACTCCGTGATGAGTGTGCCACCAAATTGGCGATCCGACTCCGCTGCCGTAGCCGGAGACGGCATCGTGTTTGCAGGCCGTGCAGAGACAGAGTACGGCGACGTCCTAACACCGGAAGTCAAGCGGACCCTTTCCGCCCTGGCGCATTTAGACCGGGACCGCTGCGAGGTCATGGCCGCGCGTCTCCAGCGCCGCGCGGCCCGCGCGCGTGACGGGGCCCGGGTCGGATTCCTCGATCCGGACGGCTTGATACCCCGG
>JBGSIK010000178.1:0-9747 GCA_041742575.1 Candidatus Krumholzibacteriia bacterium | reverse complement strand
CTTCGGCGTTCTGGAGACCGACGAGGAAGGCTTCATCAAAGGATATCTGGAAAAACCCGAATATGCCTACTCCGTCAGCATGGGAGTCTATGCGTACGAACCTCGCGTGTTGAATTACGTCGAACCGAACAAGTATCTCGATTTCCCGAACTTGATATTGCGGTTGCTCGAAAACGGCGAAATCGTAGGGTCATACCTGCACGAGGGCTTCTGGCTCGACATCGGGCGGCCCGAGGACTACGAGAAAGCCCAAGAGCTCGCGGAAAAACTGTGGCCCGGTTCGTGAAATCCGAGACGGTGTATCTGATTCTCTTGGCAGCGTGATGTTCTTGTCATTGTTCCCGGCGGGCTATCATGTGGAAAATCCCTCTGTTTGCTACTGATTTCGGCGAAGCGGAGCTCGAAGCCGTTCGTAAGCCGGTCAAGGACGGCTGGCTGACCATGGGGCCGATCACGTCCGAGCTGGAGTCGCATTTTTCTTCGACGCTCGATGTGAAGCATTCGATTGCCGTGACCAACTGCACCTGCGCGCTGCATCTGGCGTTACTCTCCCAGGGAGTGGGGCATGGCGACGAAGTGATCGGTCCTGCCATGACCTTCATCGCCTCCGTCAACGCCGCGCGATATTGCGGAGCGAAGGTCGTGTTCGCCGACATCATCGGCGAGGAGGATTTGACTCTGGATCCGGATGATGTGAGAAGGAAAATCACCCCGCGGACAAAAGCGATCGTCGCGGTTCATTACGCCGGCTTTCCGGCGCAAATGGAAGCGCTCTCCGAAATCGCCCGCGAGTACGGGCTCTCGATCGTGGAGGACAGCGCCCACTCTCTGATCACAACCGTTAACGGAAAAGCGCTCGGCTCGATCGGCGCGGCCGGTTGCTTCAGCTTCTTCTCGAACAAGAACATCACGTGCGGGGAAGGCGGAATGGTCACAACCAACGACGACAAGATCGCCGAAAAGGTGAGACTACTCAGATCGCATGGAATGACCTCCTTGACCCTGGACCGCCATGAAGGCAGGGCGTGGTCGTACGATTGTGTGGCGACCGGATGGAATTTTCGAATGGACGAAATCCGGGCCAGCCTGGCTCTGGCGCAATTGAAGCGCCTGCCGGAATTCCTCGAGAAACGGGTCAAGGTGCGGAAATGGTATCTCGAGGCGCTGGAGGCATCCCCGGTAACGGTGCCCTTCCGGCACTGGGACCGCCGGGAATCCAAAGATGCCCGCATCGGCTACCACATCATGCCCGTTGTCCTGCCTACTTACACGGACAGGCTATTCGTCATGTCCGAGTTGAAATCCAAAGGCATACAGAGCAGCATTCACTATCCGCCCGCCCACCTCTTCTCCATGGCCGCCGCTGAGAATCATCCCCGCCTTCCGGTCACGGAAGACATCGCGGCGCGCGAATTGACGCTTCCGTTTTATCCGGGGATGAGCCAGGAAGACGTCCGAGAAGTGTGCGCGCACCTGCTCGACGCTGTAAACCGCCGCTGAGATTTCGCGGCACGAGCCCTCGATGAGATTGCAGCGGCCGGCCGTCGACACGTCCTACCGGATCAACACCAGTTTTCTCTCGAGGGTAACCGGGCCCGCTTGCATGCGGCAGAAATACACGCCGCTTGCGACCGACACTCCGCGCTCGTCGCGGCCATCCCACGAGACCGTGTGTTCACCGGCCGTCACCGTTTCATCAACGAGGGTCCGCACCGCGTGTCCCGCCCCATCGTAGACGCGTAAGCGGACACGCGCGTCCTCCCCGACGGTGTAGCCAATGGTCGTGTGCGGATTGAACGGGTTCGGGTAGTTCTGCCCGAGCGAGTGGACGACGGCGCCGGCCTCAGCGACGGCCGTCGCGGCACCGACGCCGGTGAAAAACACGTCGAAGCGGCCGTTTCCGTTCCTCCGGTCCATCCACGTCATCACGGGATCGTTGTGTCCGTCGATGGCGACCCGCGGGAGCGCGTGCGTGAGAGAATCGATGTTGTCGTGTATAATCGCGTCCACGGAAAACGTTTGCCCCCCGTCCGTCGAGCGGTCGCGATAACAGAACGTCTTGTCGGCGCGCTTGTCGAACCAGACCACGTGAATCTCCCCGGGATCTCCGGCCGCCAGCCGCGGCGGGAAGTCGTAGCTGTAATCGGCGTTCATGTACGCGTCTGTGACCTGCACACTCGGGGCAAAGGTGACGCCGGCGTTCGTCGATCTCGCGACGTAAATGTGATCTTGATAGGGAGCGCTCAAAGGATCCGGATCGTTCCGCCAATCGAGCCACGCGACATAAACTTGGCTGGCATCGTCCACAGCCACTGACGGCTGCTCCTGCACACTCGCGGTATCGGCGTTCACGCGCGTATTGGCTTGGAACGACTGGCCGTCGTCGGTCGAGCGCGCGAGATAGATATCCCTGCCGCTGCCGCGCGTGTCCTCGAAGACCACATAGACGTCGCCCGAGGACTGGTCGACGGCGACGGACGAGAACTCCTGGACGGCGAGGAGGCTATCCGCCATGTCGTCCACGCGCACCTTGGCGGCGAAGGTCGCGCCTCCATCCGTGGAGCGCGCGACGCTCACGTCGCCGTAGTCCCCTTCCGGGTAGTAGCGGTCATAGTCGGTGAACGACACATAGATATTACCGCTGGTCTTATCGATGCCGATGTACGGCTGGAAATGCCACGGATAGGCCCCCGCGCCGTTCGTGCTCGCAAGCACGTCTGTGCCCCACGTGAGGCCGCCGTCCGTCGACTTGTCCAGATAGACGTCTATCGGCGACATCCATGAATTGTCATCGGCCCACGCCCGGTAGTCGTGCCACACCACGTACACGTTGTCGTTGCCGTCGATCGCGATGTCCGGTTGGTAGACGGAGTACGAAGGAGGATACGCCACGGCGTCGTTGATCCGGACCGCGGGCGAAAACGTGACCCCGCCGTCGACGGAACGCGCCAACAGGATCCGCTTCAGTGCCTCATCGCCGGTCCAGACGATGTAGATCACACCCTGTTGCGAGACGGCGATGGCGGGTCCGAAGTCGTCAACGAGATTGCCCGGGTCGACGTTCACCTGAATGTCGGGAAGGAAACTCGAGAAATCCGCAGGAGCGGGACGTTGCGGAAACAGGCGACTCGCAACCTGCCCGCCGTCACGCGCACCGGGGGCGCGGAGGCTTGCCGGCGGCAATATCGTTGGCGCAGCTGAGTCGACCGATGGCGTAACGGCCGGAAGCCGCAAGGCCCCAAGAGTCAATGCGAGGACGAGTGTGATACCAAACATCGTGTTTCGTTTCGTTCTCATTTCGAAGCTCCATTTCGCAATTGCAGTGATGCAGAGCGGTTCGAGCGAGGCGTCGATTTAGCTCGCGATGTCGGCCTGTGTCACGCGTTTGCCGATTGCGCCTTCTGTCGTAGTAATACGCCGCGGGGGCTGCACGATGTGTGCCCGCCCGCCGGATGGAAACAAAAAACGGCGGCGCGACTGAATCGGCCGCCGTTTTTTGATCGAGCGCGACGCGGGTTACTTGAGGAGAATCATCTTCCTTGCAAACGTTTGCTTCCCCACAGTCAATCGATAGAAATACACGCCCGAGGCAACCGCTCCCCCCTGTTCGTCCCTGCCGTTCCACTCCACAGCTCGCGGACCCGCCTGCATGCGCTCATCAACGAGTTTTCGCACCAGTCGTCCCTCGAGATCGTAGACATCGAGCCGCACATGAGCGGGGCTCGGCAGCGAAAACGCGATCGCCGTCTGGGGATTGAACGGGTTGGGGACGTTCTGCTGAAGCGCAAGCAGCGAAGCCACACTCCGGGCGACGACTTCGGGCGAGCGGATCTCTGGGCCATCCGCTGCCACGGTCCCTACCACGTACCGATACTCTTTCCCCGGCTCGATCGCTCTGTCTTCGTAGTTCCTCGCGCCCGCAGGAAGGAGGCTCTGCGTGATGCACACGAACGCTCCGGCGCCCTGAGCTCGATACACACGGAAGCCGCGCAGGGCTTCGTCGGTCGCAATTTCCCAATGGAGGGTAATGGCTCCTTCGCTGGGCTCAGCTGCGAGACCTGCGAATGCAACGGAAGTGGGCGCGCTGCATCTCACACCGAGGTTGTGGTAGTAGCCAGCGGCGATGGCGACGAAGCCCGCGTTGGGCGGCGGGACATTGCACTCGCCTCTGTCGTTCGACCCCCAGGCCACGATGGTCCCGTCGGACTTCAATCCCAGGCTGCAGAGCACTCCCCCTGCGGCGACGACGAAGTCCGCGTTCGGCGCGGGAACGTCGCACTGCCCGTATTCGTTCCACCCCCAGGCCACGATGGTCCCATCGGACCTGACGCCCAGGCTGTGCTCGTAGCCCGCGGCGACCGCTACGAAATCCTCGTTCGGTTCGGGGACATTGCACTCGCCCTTATCGTTCCACCCCCAGGCCACGATGGTCCCGTCAGACTTGAGGCCCAGGCTATGGAAAAAGCCGGCGGCGATCGCCACGAAGCCTTCATTCGGCGAAGGGACGTCGGACCTGGATCCCCACGCCACGATTGTGCTGTCCGACTTCAGACCCAGGCTGTGCTCCCCGCCCGCAGCGATCGCCACGAAACCTTCATTCGGCGAGGGCACATCGCACTGTCCACTTACGTTATGTCCCCAAGCCAGGATCGTGCTATCCGATTTCAGACCCAGACTGTGATAGTTGCCCGCGGCGACCGCTACAAAGCCCTCGTTCGGTTCCGGGACGTCGCATTGAAACTCGTTGTTCGACCCCCAGGCCACGATGGCCCCGTTGAACTTCAGGCCAAGACTGTGGTCTTCGCCGGCGGCGACCGCCACGAAGTCCTCGTTTGGCTCCGGGACGTTGCACTGACCCCAGCGGTTCAAACCCCAGGCGGCGAGTGTGCCGTCCGATTCAAGGCCCAGGCTGTGCCGGCTGCAGCTGCCCGCGGCGACCGCCACGAAGTCCCCATTTGGTGATGGGACGTTGCACTGGCCGTATTCGTTCCACCCCCAAGCCACAATCGTCCCGCCGGACCTGAGCCCCAGGCTGTGTGAAGAGCCTCCCGCGACAGCGATGAAATCCGCATTGGGCGCGGGGACATCGCACTGGCCATTGTTGTTGTCCCCCCACGCCACGATCGTCCCGTCAGACTTCAAGGCCATGCTGTGTCTGTAGCCAGCCGAGACAGCCGAGAAATCCGCATTGGGCGCGGGGACGTCGCACTGCCCGTATTGGTCCCATCCCCAGGTCATGATCGTCCCGTCGGACTTGAGACCCAGGCTGTGATATCCGCCCGCGGCGATTGCCACGAAACCCTCGTTTGCCTCGGGGACATCGCATGCGCCATACCCGTTCCACCCCCAGGCCACGACGGTCCCGTCGGACTTGAGACCCAGGCTGTGGAACGCGCCCGCGGCGACCGCCACGAAGTCCCCATTTGGTGATGGGACGTCGCACTCGCCTTGTTCGTTGTACCCCCAGGCCACGATCGTTCCGTCGGACTTGAGACCCAAGTTGTGATACTCTCCCGCGGCGACCGCGGCGAAGCCCCCATTCGGCGAGGGGACGTTGCACACGCCGTAGTCGTTCCCCCCCCAGACGACAATCGCCCCGCTTGCGTTGAGCCCCACGCTGTGTGTATGACCGGCCGAAAGCGCGACGAGGTGATTGAGAGCCTCTTGCTCTACAACTACCCGGGTCCCCCATCCGACGACGGATCCGGCCGATCGCGCCAGCGCCGCGCTTGTTCCAAGAGCCAGGACTAGGAGGCACAGAAGGCCACACAACACTCGATCACCGTTTTTCATGACGCTCTCCTCCTCAACATAAAAACGCCGCGGTCCTCGATTCTCGTGCGTGCAATTGGCGAGCCAAACGGGATTGTGTGGTGGGGTGGATTGCTTTTTCGTGGGACTCCCGCGCTATGAAGTTAACTATATTCTGGTACGTCGTCAACGCGTATCTCTGCCGAGCCAGTGATACGGTCGGCGGGCGTCCGAGTCGTGGGAGGAGCATCAGCGAGGGGTCGACGTCAGCTCGTCAGCTCGTTCGCTCGCGGGGCGCAGGGAGCGGGGCGCTTGTGGCTATGACGACGCCCGCTCCGCCCGCGGGACCCGTCTAAGGACGCGTCCCAGAGACAGAAGCTTCCGGCCCACCCAGTCGAATGAGTCCTCGACGATGGTCGCCGTGGGAGGTAGGAGCACCGAGGTGAGGAAAGTCGAAATGAGGAGCCCGCCCATGATGACGAGCGCCATCGAATAGTAGTAAACGCCCGCGAGCGACGGTTTCTGAACCACGATGGGAACGAGGCTGATGAGGGTCGTGAGCGCCGTCATCAGTATCGGCCGCAGGCGCTCGCGCCCGCCTCTCACCATGGCGTCGAACCGGGGCATTCCCGCGCGCCGGTAGTGGTTGATGTGGGCGATCATCACGATGCCGTTGTTCACCACCACTCCGATCAGGAGCAGAAGTCCCACGGCTGCCGGCTGATCGAAGTCGACACCGGTGATCCAGAGCGTCCAGATCGCGCCGGACAGCGCGAACGGGAGCGCGATCATGAGCGCGATCGCCTGGCGCGCCGATTCGAACAACGCGGCCATCACTGCGAAGACCAGCAGGAGGGCCAGCAGGAGATTCACCAGGAACTCCCTCGATTTCTCGCGTTGGCGATCCTGCCACCGCCCGTATGTCCACGAATAACCGAAGGGCATTTCCATACCGGCCATCGTTGCCCCGACCGCTTCCATGTATTGTTCCCGCGTGCCCTCTTCGTAACGCGCCCCCACCCATACACTGGTGAGCCGGTTGTCGCGCTGGATCCTCTCCGCGCCCGGGACCTCGCGGAAGTCGGCCACCGCCGCGAGCGGAATCTTCGCACCCGTTTCCGTCCACAGCGGGAGGTTGCGCAGCTGATCGACGGACTCGGTCCGGCGCTCATCCAACGTGAGCCGCATTTCGCGTTCGCCGTCTTCGGTGCGGAACCGCTGCAGCCTCCTTCCGCGGAACGTGAGACCGACCACCTCGGCCGGCTGCGCCGGCGATACCCCGAGCCGTGAGGTGATCTCACGGTCCAGCTCGACATGGATCTCCTGCCGGCCTTCTTCGTTGCTCGAGAAGGGATCGAGCAGGCCCGGTATCGCTTGCAGCCGCTGCTTGGCCTCCTCGGCCAGGCGCCCCAGCACCTCCGAGTCCTCCCCCACCAACTGGAAGGCGATCCGCTTGCCCCGGTCCCGATGCCATTGTTGTTGACCTTCCATCACCTCGAGCTTCAAGCCGGCGAACTCCGGCAAAATCTTCCGCAGCCTGCGGCGGACGGTCTCGATGTTCTCCTGATTCACGTTCCCCTCGTGTAGATAAACGCGGGTGAGCGACCAGCCATCACTCCAGAAGCTGTAGATCGACCGCGCCATGAGCTCATCCCGGTGGGGCTCCAGCGCGGCTTCCACTTTGTTGACGTACTCCTCCTTCTTCGCCAGAGAGATCTCCTCGCTGAAATCGTAGCCCACCTGCACGAACATCTCGCTCTCGCTCATGTCGAAGTTCTTGTCCACCTTCATGAAGGGAAGGACCGCCGACGCGATCACCCCGATCCCGATCACGGGCACGAGCCAGCGGTGGTGCAGGGCGAAGCGAAGCATCCGCTCATAATGGCGCTCAGTCCACACCATGGCGCGCAGTCGCGCCCGCGGCTTCGGCTTTATGAACCAGGATGTCGCCATGGGGATGAGCGTCTGGCTGATGAAGAGCGAGGCCAGAAGGGTCAGACAGACCGTGATCCCGAGCTCCTTGAGATAGATGTTCATCTCGGTGGGTTTGTTGAAGATGAGCGGTATGAATACGATCACGGATGTGATGGTGGCCGTGATCACCGCCGTGGAGACCTCGCGCGCGCCCAGACGAGCGGAGGTCTGCTGGTCATCGCCCATCTCCTGGTGGCGGAAGATGTTCTCCATCACCACCACGGCGTTGTCCACCAGCATTCCGATGCCCACGATCAGGCCGAGAAGCGTGAGCGTGTTCATCGTCTTCCCCTGCGCCCATATGATGCCGCTGGTGACGATCAACGCGAACGGTATGCACATCACCGAAACGATGGTGGTGGATATCCGCCGCAAGAATAGAAACAGCACCAGGCATGCGAGGATCGAACCGAATATACCGGTGAAAACGAGGTCCCCCAGAGTCTTCTTGATCTCGCGTCCCTGGCTGAACCACACCAGGAAGTTCAAACCCTCGAGTTCGGGATCGCGGTTCATCTCCGCGACGCGCTTCTCGACCGCGTCACAGACCTCGACCGTGTTCGCCTTCGCCTCCTGGCTCACGGTGATCCCGATGGCGAAGTCCCCGTCCAGGTGACGGCCGTATTCGAGCGGCGGTTCCTCGTACACGATGTCGGCGATGTCCCCCAGCCTGAGGCCGTCCGCGCGAATGGGAAGGTTGCGGATCTCGCTCACGTCCGTCAGCGTCCCCACCGTCCGGACCGTGAACTGCCGCTCGCCGTCGCGTATGCGGCCGAGCGACCGGTCGAAGTTGCTCGAGCGCAGCATTTGCGACAGCGCACGGACATCCACGCCGTGGGATTCGAGTTTTTCCAAATCGAGGTTGATCCGCACTTCGCGCGGATTGACGCCGTCCAGCCGGACCTGGGCCACACCAGGTACGCGCTCGAGGGGCCTCACGATCTTGCGGTCGAGAAGGTCCCAGCTCTCGCTCAGGTCCCGCTTGGAGGAGAGCCGTCCCTCGACGATGGGCATGTCGGCTTCGCGCGCGTCCCAGTTCGAGCTCACCATGATGTCACCGATGTCATCGGGGAGTTCGCCGCGGATTCGGTCGATTTTCTCCCATGCCTCCACACGCGCCAGGTTCATGTCCGTGGACCAATCGAACTGGAGGCGGATCATGCCGCCGTCCTCGTCGCAGTGCGACCACATTTCTCGCAGGCCTTTGAGCGAACCCAGCGCATCCTCCGCCGGGCGGACGACCATGCGCTCGATCTGATCGGGGGAAGCGTTCGTATAGGGAAGCTGCACGAACAAGTAAGGCTGTTCGAAATCCGGCATGAACGCGAGCGGCAGTCGGAAGAGCGCGACCAGCCCCAGGACGACCAGGCTCACGATGATCATGAGCGTGGTCACGTGCCGCTTGATGGCCAGTTCCGGAAGCGTCATGCCGGCACCCCCTCTTTCGCGGGCGCCGCTACCCGCGCCTCCGCCGCGACCCGCGACGGAACCGCCATGTACACCGCTGGAATCACGATCAGGGTGAGCAGAGTACTCAACGCGAGCCCGGAGGCAACCGTGATGGCCAGCGGAGAGCGGAGTTCCGCGCCCTCGCCCCATGCGACTGCCATGGGCAGGAGGCCCAGGACGGTGGTGAGGGTCGTCATGAGGATGGGACGCATGCGGATGTGCCCGGCGCGGACGACAGCTTCCTCCTTGCTGAGCCCCGCCCGCCGGATCCGGTTGATGGCATCGATCAAGACAATGGCGTTATTCACCACGATGCCGACCAGCATGATGGCGCCGATCAGCACCATCACGGTGATGTTGGTGCCGGTCACCAGCAGCGCCGGCACCACTCCCACCAGCGCCAGCGGGATCGTGAACATCACGATGAAAGGGTGCAGGAACGATTCGAAGGTGGCGGCCATCACGAGGTACACCAGAAACGCCGCCAGTATCATCGCGAAGCGCAGGCTCGCGAAGGAGACCTCCATCTCCCGGTTCTGACCGCCGATCTCCGAGGTGATCCCGGTCGGAGGC
>JBGSIK010000177.1:0-3777 GCA_041742575.1 Candidatus Krumholzibacteriia bacterium | reverse complement strand
GCGAGCCCTCGGGAGCCACGCGACCGTCGCCCCAGATCGCGTTTGCGCGCCGGTACTCGCGTACCAGTCCCGGCGTGACCCGGCACGACCGGCACGCCCAGTGGAACAGGATCGCCTGATCGCGAGGATCGAGGCCGTTCGGTGTGTACGGCGCCGCGATGAACGCCTCGACACAGCACGACGGATACCCAAAGAGTTGGCCCTGCAGGCGGGCATCCTTGGGAGTGTCGCGAAGGCGGGTGGCGTGGTAGCGCCTGCGATAGAGATCGACGTAGCCGGCTTTCCGCGCGAAGACAGTCTCGTGGAGGCGGCGGCCGAAACGCGTCCGGCGTTCGACGATGTCGGCGAAGAGTCCCTGACGGCGGAGGGCGCGGATGGCGGCCTCGTCGAGGGGAGCCTCCCAGCGGCTCAAGGGCTTGAGGCCGGCGCGCGTCAGGAGAACGAGATAACGCAACTCGGGGTCCAAGGAAATGAGTTCCGGCCGGGACATGGTATCCCCCGTGGTTTGCGATTTCGAGGGGTGGGGAGCATCCACAATTGTACCACCAAACCGCCCGGGTGCAATGATGCGATTGCTCCATACGACTCCCGATAAAACCCCTCTGTTCGCCCGGCGATCTCGCGGGGGCGGCGGGAGACCGTTTCGGCCCGGGGCGTCGTGCTCCGCGCCCCCGCGCCCGTGGACGAAAAAGGCGCTATTGGCTACTCCTCAGAACAACGAGATCGTGCCGTCCGTAAGCCCAGTTCTCATGGCACATGTTATGCATAAAGGGGTTTCGGAAGTGATTACACATCGAGGGAGGTCATGAGATGCGATATATAATCACAATACTATCAATGAGCCTGTTGTGTTTTGTTTCGAGTTGTGGGTCGGACAGTAATCCGACGGTGGCTGCAAACGATGAAAGCGTAGCCTTGGTGGTCTTGGCCGATCCCGCGGGCGGATCGCAGATCGGTCCGGAGGCCGCTGAGGGTGACGATGCCGGCGGAATACCGGCCTCCAGAAAGCTGCAGGTTCTGTTGAACTGCGGGCTCGTTCGGGCGGCAGCGGAAGCGTTCGCTGCCGACAACAATGGTTTGTATCCGGCGGACGCCAGCGGCAGCGTATCGCTGTTAGGAAAAACCCTGATAGACTACTTGCCCGGCGGCGAGCGCCTGTTGAACCCCTATCACGGCCAGGCAACGGAGCCCGTTGACGGCGTTGCCGCCAACCAGGGAGAGACGGGCTACTTTGCCTGTTATTGCCCTGGCACCCCGAAGGGGTATTGCATTACCGGCGTAGCGAACGACCCCGGTCGCACCGTTGTGATCATCGCAAAGGAGTGTGACGGGGAAACCGTCGAGATCGTAGGGCGCGACGCCCAGTAGCGCCGTCTGATCCTGCGCGTAGCGCTGATTCCTCGCTATCTGCACCTTAGATTGGGAGCCGTCGTCGAACGCGATGGCTCCTAATCTTTGTGGCGCCAACCAGTTACAAAATACTTCAAAAAACTTCTTGTGTATTGCTTGACAAATACACTAATGCAGTATAGATTGATGATCAGAGTGTATTAGTTATGTAGTTCACCAGTCCCAGAAAGCTTGCGGTCCGCCGGAATAAGAAAGCGGACCAGGATCCAAGGGAGGTCGGAAATGGGGAACAGAATTCAGGTGATCGCGCGGGTGCTGCCGGTGGCTCTGATGGTGGCGGCACTGGCAGCGGTGACCACCACGGCTGTGGCCAAACCCACAACGGCACCCGGCGCGGCGACGGTCGCGTCGGGAGCGGACCGATCGCTTGAGGTGGGGTTGGGCATCGAATTCGGAGAAGAGTGGATCTCGCTCGACGGGATCATCGATCTCGACGGCCGCGCCGGACGGGCGCACGTTTTGCGGATCGGCGCGATTCCGAATGTAGTTCGCCAGACGCAAAAAGGATGCGCGCTGGTTCGTGCGCTCAGGCGGGCGGCCGGTTGCGTGGTGAGACACTGTCTTCGCGAATGGACCGCCGAGACGGCCGGCAAGGAAGGACGGTAGGGTCGAATGTTGATCGTCGTCGATCCCCACAGCGGCGTGCCGGTTTACCGGCAGATCATAGATCAGGTCAAGTTCCATGTGGCCACGGGGCTCTTGCAGGCGGGGGAAGAGTTGCCCTCCACCCGCGCGCTATCGTCCGAAATGGGAATCAACCCCATGACCATCAGCAAGGCCTACAGCCTCCTCGAGCGCGACGGGGTGGTGGAACGGCGGCCGGGACGCCCACTGGTGGTAAGAGCGCACGAAGGGGGCGCGCTCAAGGACCGCAAAATCGAACAGCTCCGGGAAAGCTTCGCTCCCACCGTTCGTATGGTGAAACAGCTAGGGATCAACGAAAACGAGGCGATCCGCATTTTGATCGGCATGTTGAGTGGTGCGAGCGAGAGCACCGCAGACGAAGAAAGCGAGAAAGAGAAATGAAAGTGGTCGAGTTCGTCGATATCCACCGGGCGTACAAAAAGGGTTTTGACGTGTTGAAGGGAGTTACGTTCTCCATCGAGCCGGGCGAAGTCGTGGGGCTCCTGGGGAAGAACGGCGCGGGCAAGACCACGCTGATTCGCATCGCGATGGGGATGCTGGAGGCGCAGCAGGGGGAGGTCCGCATCTTCGGCATGGATCCGCGCCAAAAACCGATCGAGGTGAAACGGCGCATCGGTTACGTATCCGAGGACCAGATCCTGCCGCCGTTTCTCCGCGTCGGCGAGGTGATCGATCTGCACCGCGGGCTCTTCCCGGACTGGGACAACGACATGGCCCCGCGGCTGAGCGAGAGATTCGGCCTCTCGCCGCGGGAGAGAATCCGCTCCCTCTCCAAAGGGCAGGCGCGGCAAGTCGCGCTCCTGTGCGCGGTCGCGCACAAACCCGAGCTGCTCCTCCTCGACGAGCCGGCCGGCGGGCTCGATCCGGCCGCGCGACGTGAGTTCCTCGAGACCTCGATCCAGCTTCTGAACGAAGCCGGTTCGACGATTCTCTTTTCCTCCCATCATCTGACGGACGTAGAGCGCATGGCCGGCCGCGTGGTGATGATCCACGAGGGCAGTATCCTCGTCGACAGCGACATGGACGCGCTTCACGAGGATTACACGCTCGCGCTCATACCCCGTGTGAACGGCGCTACCACGAAAAAGATCATTGCCCACGAGGACTGCCTGTCGGTACGCGAGCGGTCCGACGCCATGCACGCCGTTTTCCGCCTGGATCCGACGCGGACGGCGTCCGTCCTCGAGCGGGACCTCGGAGTCACAGGGGCAAACTGCCGCAACGTCGCGCTCGAGGACATGTTCATAGAGCTCGTAGAAGGGCAAGAGTAAAACGGGAAGGGAACCATGTTGAACCTCCTGAAACAGAATCCCACGATCCGCACGCTCCCCAGGTGGCTCGCGCTCTCGGCCGTGCCGGTCGCGTTGATCGTGAATCTCAATATGGCCATCGCGCTGGGGTACAAGCAGACGTTCGACCCCTTGGTCATGCTTGCCGTAGTCTGGTTCTCGTTCACGATCTTCCTGGTATTCGGGGAGCTCACGCGCTGCAGCCCGTTCGAAATGGCGCTGCCCATTCCGGCGAAGAGGTTGTGGCTCGCACACATGACCGCCGTGGTATTGTCCGGGATAGCGGTACTGGCGGTAACTGCCGGCCTGGTCGCCGGCGGTAACTGGTTGTTGTGGCGACTCTCGAGCCGATGGATGGTGCCGGTTGATGAGATGCGCGGACTCGCCGTCCACCTGTGCGCGGGTCTTTTGCTTGCCGTCGCTCTCCTGCAAA
>JBGSIK010000176.1:0-3480 GCA_041742575.1 Candidatus Krumholzibacteriia bacterium | reverse complement strand
TGGTTCCCGGTGAAGCTCACCGCGGCCGGCCGGTCGCATCCGCTCACGCAGCACCTGCCGTCCACCTTCGAGGCCTTCCACTGGCACAACGACACCTACGACCTCCCGGCGGGGGCCGTGCATCTCGCCGAGAGCGAGGCGTGCGCGCAGCAGATGTTCGCGCTGGAGGAGCATGTGGTCGGCGTACAGTTTCACCTGGAGATGACGCCGGCAGGCGTCGAAGCCCTTATCGAAAACTGCGCTGCCGACATAGTCCCCGGTGTCCACGTGCAAGCACCGGGCGAGATGAGGCGGGTTGATCGCCGTTTACAGGAGGGCAACGCGATCTTATATTCGATACTCGATCGATTGGGCGCCCCGGAGGTGCCGGATGGAGGTGCCGGGTGAGGATGCGTATGGCGGCCGCAGTGATATCGCTCGTGTGGGCGTTGCTCATTCCCGCGTGCTCCGACAGTGAATCCCCGCAGAACACGCCCACCGCGCGCCGCTACGCGCTCGAACCGGCGTTTCCTTCTCTCTCCTTCGAGCGGCCGGTGGACCTGCAGGACCCGCGCGACGGAAGCAACCGTCTCTTCGTCGTGGAACAGAGGGGCGTGATCCGCATGTTCGTGAAGGCCGATACCACGCAGACCTCGTCCGTTTTCCTCGATATCAGCAACAGTGTGGGCGCGGACAACATGGAAATGGGACTTCTCGGGTTGGCCTTCGACCCCCAGTTCGCGGCCAACGGCTACTTCTACGTGTATTACACACTCGTGAATCCCCGACGGAGCCGCATATCCCGATTCGCCGTCAGCAGCCAGAATCCGTCTCAAGCCGACCCCACCAGCGAGGTCGTGGTGATGGAATTGCCCCAGCCGGCCGGGAATCACAAGGGCGGCCAACTCCTGTTCGATGCGGCCGGATATCTGTACATTGCACTCGGTGACGGTGGCGGCGCGAACGACCAGTTCGGGAACGGACAGAACCTCGCCACTCCGCTGGGCGCTATCCTGCGCATCGACGTGAGCAGCCTTCCGTATTCGATTCCTCCCGACAATCCGTTCGCGGGTAATCAGCAGGGCATCGTCGAGGAGATCTACGCGTACGGGCTCCGCAACCCGTGGCGCATGAGCATCGATCCTTCCACCGGCTGGTTGTGGGTGGGCGATGTCGGGCAGAACTCGTGGGAGGAGATCGACGTGATCCCGAAGGGCGGGCTCAATCTGGGGTGGAACTGCCGGGAGGGGAACTCCGTGTTCAACACCAAAGCACCCTGCGATACGGTGTCGAATTCGACCGCACCGGTCTGGGTGTATCCGCACCCGACCGGCTTCTCGATAACGGGCGGCCACGTGTATCGGGGTCCCACGCTGGATTCTCTTGTCGGCCGGTACCTCTACGCGGATTACGTCACGGGGCGGTTGTGGGCGCTCACCTACGACGGCACCCGCGCCGAAAACGAACAGATCTGCGACACGGAACGCAACATATCGGCATTCGGCGTGGATGCCGACGGCGAGATTTATCTGTGCGACCACGCTTTCCATGGCGCGACCAGGATTTACCGCCTGATAGAAATCCCAAAGTCGGACTGAGCCCGGTGGCATGCTGGAAAAGTCCCAAACCCCCCGACTTTTTTCCTCGATCGCGCGGCGGTACGATCTGTTGAATCACGTGTTGAGCGCCAACCTCGACTGCCGGTGGCGGCGGGCGCTGGTGGACATGGCGGGGGTAACGGAACGGGCGGCGGTGCTGGACGTGGCGACGGGGACCGCCGATGTTGCGATCGAATTCGCGCGCCGCACGCATGCCGGTTCGATCGTGGCGTTGGACCGGTCAGCCGAGATGCTGGCCGTGGGGCGCGCGAAAGCGGATGGGGCGCGGCTCTCCCACCCCGGGCGGATCGTCTTCGTCGAGGCGGACGCGCTCGATATGCCGTTCGGAAACGAGGAGTTCGACGTGGTGACGATCGCCTTCGGACTGCGGAATTTGCCGGATTGCGCGCGGGGTATCGCGGAGATGGCCCGCGTGCTCAAACGGCGCGGCCGGTTGGTGGTCCTCGAGTTTTTTCCGCCCCGCGGCGGATGGCTCCGGCAGGCGTATCTACTCTATTTGCGCACCATGGTGCCGGTCACCGGTCGGATCGTATCCGGATCGCGCGAGGCCTATCGGTATCTTTCGGATTCGATCCGGACTTTCATTCCTGGTGAGGACATCGTCGGTCTCATGGAAGCCGCAGGCCTCGAGGACATCCGTGCGAGACGCCAGTCGGGAGGCATCTCGGACCTGTACCGCGGAGTGAAACCGTAGGGTGCTGGCACGCTTCGTGCTCTAAATACAACATTTACTTGTCGCGGCGGCGGGTTTCCGCTAAGGTTCCATGGATCGGCGCCTTCGGTCCGCCCGCAGCCACGTGTTCGAGGAGGAGAAGGCGGCGTTCAGGTGTGAAATGAAAAACCACAACCGGAAAACGAAAGTGCTGTTCATATGTATTGGCAACATGTGCCGATCGCCGATGGCGGAGGGGTTCGCACGTGAACACGGCAGCGACGCGGTAGAGCCGTACAGTGCCGGCATCCATCCGACGGGCGTGGTCAGCGAGGACGCCATCCTGGTCATGGAGGAGAAAGGCGTGGACATATCGGGGCAGCACTCGAGAGGCCTTGACGACGTGCCCCTGGACGAGATCGATATCGCGGTGTCCATGACCGGGTACCCGGCGAAAGATCTCCTGCCATCCGGCTTTCGGGGCCGCACCGTCGACTGGGATATCGACGACCCTATCGGCCAACCGCTTTCCACGTTCCGGCAGGTGAGGGACGAGATCGAGGAAAAAGTGATGGGGCTGCTGGAGGAGATCCGGAAAGCGCATTTCTACTCACCCAAAATCTGACCTCGAATCGCCGCAGTATTGGTACGAGATGCCGCCTCTCGCTCGGCAGCGGGATGCGGTTTCGATTATTGCCGACGTACCTGTTTCGCGGCTTCCCCGGATGTGATAGCGTAAGCGTACGGTTCGCCGCACCAAGCGGAGGGAGTTCCATTGAGTGCCAATCCGTTGGACGTAATCTTCAAGCCGAAGTCGATCGCGGTCATCGGCGCCACCACGCGCCGGGGCAGCATCGGCCGGGAGATTCTCAACAACCTCTTCAGCTTCGAATTCAACGGGAAGATCTTTCCCGTGAATCCCAAGCACGAATACATCTACAGCACCAAAGCGTACCCGTCCGTCCTCAGCATCCCTGACCCCGTCGATCTCGCGGTGATTGTTGTGCCCAAGGAGCAGGTGCTGATGGCCGCCGAAGACTGCGGCCGCAAGGGCGTCAAGGGCATGGTCATCATCACGGCGGGGTTCCGGGAGGTAGGGGAGGAAGGGTTGAAGCGCGAGCTGGAGCTCTCCGAGATCGCCAAGAAGTACCGAATGCGGATGGTCGGACCGAACTGCATGGGAGTGATCGCGGCGACGCCGGATGTCCGCATGAATGCCACCTTCGCTCC
>JBGSIK010000175.1:0-17948 GCA_041742575.1 Candidatus Krumholzibacteriia bacterium | reverse complement strand
GACCACCACACCCAGGCCGCGCCCGCTCATCACCATCGAGCCCGCGAACGCCATGTTCACCTGATCGCCCAGCGCGATCTCCTTCGCCAGCTCGCCGAGCCCTTTGGTCGGAGCGATGTTCTCACCGGTCAGAAAGGATTCGTCGATGGTGAGGTTGTTGACATCCAGAAGCCGGAGGTCCGCCGGCACACGGTCGCCCGACTCGAGCAGAACGATATCGCCAGGCACGAGCTGGCGTGCGGGAACGGTGCTCTCTCGGCCGCCCCGGCGCACGCGGGCGAAGATTTCGAGCATCTTCTGCAGCGCGGCCGCGCTGCGTTCGGCGTTCCACTCCTGGATCGTGCCCAGAGTTGCGTTGAGCAACAGCACAACGAGGATGAAGATTGCGTCGGTAAACTCCTGGAGCAACAGGGCAACGACGGTGGCCGCAAGCAGGATGTAGATCAGCGGACTCTTGAACTGGCGAAGGAAAATCCCGAGAAGCGTGGGCGGTTTTCGGGCGGGCAGCACGTTTTCGCCGTACTGGGCCAGTCGCTCGCGCGCTTCCTGCGCATCGAGGCCGTTTCTCGTCGCGTGAAGCCGTTCCAAAACGATCTCGGGCTCCAGGCTGTGCCACTGAATATGCCGTGCCGCATTGCTCATGTTGGTCGGCGTCAGTAACGATAGATCGCGCCGATCGGTGAGCCGCGCAGGAGATCGTTGGCGGAGATCTCGAAGACCTCTCCCCCCTTCAACAGAGTGAGCTCGCAGACGTCATCGATGATGTCGGCGTCCTCCGGATCTTGCTGTTGCTGCTTTTCGTGGACGAGCACCCCGCCGGTGTCCGGATCGATGCGTCCCCAAATCATCTTGCCCGCCTCGTGCAAGAGAACCCGGACGCGCCCGTGCGTGACCGCCTTGGCGATGTCGCCCAGGTCGTTGCTCGCGCGGCCACTTTGAAGCGCTCGCGCATACTGTTCCAGCAGCTCGCCCTCCACGTCGGCCTCGTAGGAGGCGACCAGTTGCCAGGCGGTCTCGCGCAGTTTATCCAGGGACATACCCTCCACGTTGCCCTGGATGCCTTCGTCGAGAACATGGGGGTAGCGACAAGCCTCGTGGAACAGTGGGTGGAGGTAGCCCACGGCCGCCAGAACCAGTGGCGCGTGTTCTTCTCGGAGAATCGGCCAGAGCGCCCGATCGACGGCGCGGAAGTATTTCATGATCTCTTTTTTCCGGTCCTTTTCACCTCGTTTGCGATCTTCGCCCTCACCACCCCCAGAGAGGAAGGCCTTCGCCTTCGGATCGCCCAAAAGCCTGTGGAGATCTTCGCCGAGCGACTGCGACTCGACCTGACTGAGCGTGTGCGGAGTGCCTTCGTAGAGTCTGACCTCCTTCTGCGAAAGCGAGAGGACGAAGTAGTGCCGGTTGCTGTTGAGATAGCCCACGAGCGGCTTGGTGTGGAAGGTGTTCGACACGACCACGACCTCGGGGACGCTCACGGGCAATCGGTAGTGAACGCACGCGTCCGGCGAGCAAAAAACCGCCAGACCGTCTTCCTGGTACTGCCAGAATTCCGTTGTCGATAAGGCCTTGACCGGCGCCAACAGACGATCGATGTCCTGATCGCGATACTTCTCGCGGAGCAAGCTCGCGGCTCGCACCAGCTGGTTCTTGAACAGGATCCGGTCTTGCTCGGTGCCGGGATGGTGTCGGTGGGTGGGCATGTAGATCGAAACGCACGGCGACTGCTGTCGACCAACGAGCCACTGCAACTCTCGTGTCGTCATCACATTCATGGGATCTCCTCCTGTCTTAGACGGGCCGTCCGGTCCTCGGCTTTTTGCCTGGCCGTGTTGGGATTGCCGCATCCAAGCATCGATCTGGCTCCTCAGGAAACGCCATCGTCCGGCCAGCTTTGCACATGGGATCTGGCCGTCCTGGGCCATCGCGTACACCTTGGCTCGACTGAGCCGAAGGTGCTCCGCAATCTCGGCCAAAGTCATCCAGTGTTCTACGTCTGAAGGCACGCGCCGTCCTCCGCTTGCGGGCCCAACTTCGCTGTTTTCCGTAACAACAGATAGCAAGCGGTAACAATCTATAATATCAGATCATAAATGTCAAGGGGTAAACCATCGGACCGGTCTCATCGCCACCTCGATCCGGCTTGGATCCGGATTTTCCGCACAGCCGTCCTCCACGGAAAGATTGCTCCGCACCAGCATATCGCAACCGCAACAGTGGCCGCCCCCTTGGTCGATTCGGAAACAATCGGACTCGGGAAGAATGAACTGCGGGAGGGTAACGAGAGGGAGCGGGAGAACGGCGGAGGCTTGTGAATAGTGTTTCGTAGATTCTTGCCACCATCGCTTTGCAGTTTCGACTGAAGTCATTATATTGCGCTCTACGGCTGTCGGTTCTGTTCCTTACTTTCACAAACCGTTCCCGTTTGCACGCCCGCGAATCGACTGAGTGGGCCATCCCGTTTCAACTGGGAAGATTTAAAACACTGAGCGCTTGCCGAGCCCGCGCCTCTGCAGACGAATAAAAAGGAGAAGACAATGCGGATCAAAAGGTCAGATGTACCGGTTAAGATAAACGTGTCAGGAGCGGTTGCCCGCCAGGTGACCGATTTTGGCGATGCGACCGGGTCCGGCAGGATGGCCGGCGAATACTTCTCCCTTGGAGCAGGGACGGATATCACCCCGCTGCTGAAGGGGCTCGAGGGGGATCTTTGCCAGTCCCCGCACTGGGGCTATCTAATCGAAGGCGAGGTTACCGTCACCTATACGGATGGACAGGCGGAAACAGTATCCGGAGGCGATCTCTTCTATTGGCCGCCCGGACACACAGTCAAGGTTGGCAAGAAAGCCGAGGTCATCCTGTTTAGTCCCCAGGACGAGCATTGCCCCGTCGTCGAACATATGCGCAAACAGCTCGCAGGATAATCCCTCGCGTCCAATGAGACCCGGCGCCTGGCGCGTGAGCCAGTCCGCCCCTTGGTTGAAACGCTCCGGCTCTCGATGAGAGTCGGGGCGTTTCTTTTCGTGCAGAGGCGAGTTCCTCCGCATGGTGAAGAATCGCCTTTCCGCTTACGCCAAATCAGTGGACAAGCACACCTCGTGGCAGCGTTCTCAGTTTCGTCCGCCCTGCCCTGGAAAACCGCGCACTACACCATCAACTTAATATCTTACAACGAAATACGAATTAACCGCCGAGCTGAAATCGATTATTTTCCGCTCTGTATGGAGTGTTCGGTACCAAAATTGCACAACATCCAACCGGCATCTCCACACTGATAACTCGGAGGCTTTCGTGTTGAAATATATAAAGTTAGCGATTTTTGCCGCCGTGATTGCCGGAACCATGGGGGCACCTTGTCTTCACGCCCAGTGGGTGGATGACGGCATCCCGCTGGGAGCGGCCGCCGGCGCCCAGCAATCACTGGCCATCACCTACGACGGCACGGGCGGAGCGGTGATCGTGTGGACCGACGCTCGTAATCCCGTCAACACCGACATCTACGCACAGGGCGTCACAGCCGAGGGAGCGATCAGATGGGTCCCGAACGGCATGCCTTGCTGCACAGCCACGAATTACCAGTCAAAACCGCTGGCCATACCTGACGGCGAGGGCGGAACGATCGTCACCTGGCAGGACCTCCGTTCAGGCAGCACTACAGATATCTACGCACAGAAGCTAGACATGACCGGATACATACAGTGGACGGGCAACGGCGTTGCGATCTGCACCGGGAGGACCGGCCTCGCCCTTGGTGGGATCGTATCGGACGGCGCGGGCGGCGCGATCATCACGTGGCACGACAGGAGAGATTTCACCAACAGTGTCTTCGCCCAGAGGATTGCCTCCGACGGCACGGTCATGTGGACAGCCAACGGCGTGACCGTATCTGCGCAGGCCGATCATCAACAGTACCCCTCGCTCGCACCCAGCGGATCCGCGGGAGCGATCATTGCCTGGGAGGACCGTCGAAACGGCAACTACGATATTTACGCACAGAGAATCGACGCAAACGGCGCGTCTCAGTGGACGGCCGGCGGTGTCCTTATATGTGACAGGGATCAGAACCAGACGACCGCTCAGGTAGTCGAAGACGGCTCCGGCGGAGCGGTCATAGCATGGATGGACAGGCGGAATACCGTGGATTTCGACATCTTCGCGCAACGCGTCGACGCCGGCGGCGCCCGGCAGTGGACCGCCTCCGCCAGGCCTGTTGGGGCCTGGACGTACGACCAGTCGAATTGCCGGCTCATTCATGTCGGCTCGGGCGAAACGATCGTGACATGGATCGACGGGCGCAGCGGGACATCCACAGACATCTTCGCCCAGAAGCTCAATGCGGCGGGTACCGGCCAGTGGACAACCAACGGCATCGCGGTATGCGCAGCCGCCGGTGATCAGGACAACGTCAGGATAGTGACCAACGGTTCGGGCGGAGCCTTGATTTCGTGGGACGACGAGCGCAACGGTACATCGGACATCGATATTTGTGCGCAGAACATCGCCTCCAACGGCTCACCTTCCTGGACAGCCGACGGAATGGAGATGTGCGGGGCTTCGGGAAACCAGACCCTTCCAGTGATCTCCGAGGATGGGGCGAACGGCATGTTTGTGGCGTGGGAGGACAATCGCAGCGGCACGATCAAGGCCTACGCTCACAGGGTCAACGCGGCGGGAGAGATCCCGTCCGCCACCCTGCTCCACTATTACTCGGCTGAAACGGAAGGAACAGATATACGAATCGATTGGACGCTTTCCGAGATCGATGAAGGAGTCCAGTTCCGCATCTTCCGGGCCGACGGACAGGCGATGAGATTCGTGGAAATCCCGGTCGTCGATCTGATCGAGGACGGCCTCGCCTTTTCGTTCGTCGACAGAAGCTGCGAGCCCGGCACCACCTACTACTATCGAGTGACGTACATCCTCGGCACTGAAAGCAATATGCTGTTCGAGACCGGCCCGATTACCACGCCGGCAACGGCCCTGGAACTTCACCAGAACCTGCCCAACCCATTCAATCCCAACACCGTCATCGGATACTACCTACCCGAACGATCCTGGGTCCGTCTCGAGGTGTTCAACGTCAAGGGAAGCACGGTCGCGGTACTGGTGGATGAAGTTCAGCTGGAGGGCACTTACCGTGAAAGTTGGAACGGCCGCTATGCGAACGGCGCGGAGGCCGCTTCAGGCGTGTACTTCTGCCGCCTCACGGCCGGCAAGACGACGCTGACAAGAAAGATGACCCTGCTCCGCTAGCTTTGCCCCGATACAATAGAGGGACAGAGTGTTCCGATACAACATCTGGCGACATCTAACCAGAGCCTCGCCGGGCATCGCTCCGAGTAAGCTATGTGGTGGGGCTGGTTAGGCTGCATCCCAGCGTGCTCGAATTTATTGTCGCTATCGCCGATCCACTGCCCGGTCTATCCATCTGTGAAAGGACCTTTTTGTCGTTGTAAACCGACAAGGCCCTCGCGGGGGAAACGATGACCACCTCTCGTCACTCGACTGATACCTTCCGCCCACGCGCCTTTTCGACATCCGCAACCTCGCGCGTGAGGCGCCCCGAAGCGCCCTCCCGGTCGTCGATCGCGATGGGTGTGATCACGCGCTTGGCCTCCTTGCGCATCCCTCTTCGTTTCCGAGCCTGCGAGACGATTCGCGGCAAACCCAGCATGAAGTGCAGGTAGAATATCCAACCGGGGAACCCGATTCTGATACCTTTCCCGGCGATCGCGCATACCTGGCGGGCGTTGAAGAACTCGGAGCTGATTCGTTTCACGATCCGATTGATATCACGGGGCCCGTATGTCTTCGAATAAATGCGGTTGGCTTCGCCGACGTAATACTCGTCGTAATCTTCGAGGAGATGGGCCAGCTCGGAATACTTCTCGTAACGTAACCGGTTGGGGCTTATCAGATCGACACCGATTTCCCTCGCAAAAGGAACGATTTCCAGCATCTCCTCCTCTGTTTCACCGAAAAGCCCCACGATGAAATATCCGTTGGTCAATATGTTCGATTTTCGCAGGGCCACGAACGCCTTTTTCACGTCCGCCGTCGTGAAGCCCTTGTTGAGCATTTTCAGGCTCTTGTCCTGAGCGGACTCGAGCCCGATCATCAACAGGCGGAACCCGGCGCGATGGAGCTTCTTCAGAAGGTCGGGATGCTTTGCGACCGAGATCCGCGCGTTGGCCACGAAAATCTTCTTCATCTTTGCCGCTATAATGAGGTCGCATATCCTCTCCACCCTTTTGATGTCGGCAAAAAAATTGTCGTCAACGAACGCGATGACCCTCGCTTTGGTTTCCCTGAGCTCCTCGAGTATCGATTCCGGAGTCCGCGCGGACCACTCGCGCCGCTGGCCCAGCGGGCTCATCTTGAAAGAACAGAACTTGCAGTTGAAAGGGCACCCCTGCGAGCTCACGATCGAATCGAAGCTGTATCCCAGGCCGATCTTTTTGTAGCTGATCCTATATTGATATCGCCGTCTCTTCCGATTCGGACGGAGCGTGTTGGAAACGGCCGCGAGGGGGCGGTTGGCGTTGTGGACAACCCGACCATTGACGCGATACGACAGGCCCGCCACGTGTTCGGGCGAGCCTGCTTTGATGAACTCGCGCATCGTTTCCTCGCCGTCGCCTCGCACGACAATATCGATGTTGGGACACCGCGCGAACAACTCCTCCACGTTGTCCGTGGCGAACTTCCCGCCGACGACCGTGGTCGCATCTGCCGGGAGTGACCGGATCACCTTGCACACCGAGTCGAACTCATAGTGCCAGTTCACACTCACGCAGAACAGATCCGCGCCGGCGGCGATGACCTTCTCGAACTCCTCCTCGTAGCGCAGATCGATGATGCAAAGGTTCTCGACGAGATCCTCCATCGCAGCGGCCACGTACTCGAGGCCGATCGGCGGGAAGAACTCGTAGATAGGCACCTCGTTGTAGTAAGGGTATATGCATACTGCGCTTTTGTACGCCATCTTCTTCCCTCTGAGGCTTGTATTCCAACCCGGACCGCGTGCTCCCTCGAGGAGAACTCGCCCGTGCCCGAGAATATCGCCGAATCTCTGCGGATTCAATGCATAACTCGATTTGTCTCGTAAGCTTCCCCGTCGAGCAGGCCACTCCAACGTAGACACTTTCGCCTCGACCCGACGCTGGAACTCGCTCGGAGGGACCGCGGCCGACTACTGGTATTTGAAGACCGCCGGGAAGATCACCACCACGATCCACGCCCAGACTGCATAGGCCGGAAGATACGTCGTCTGCCAACGTTCGAGGAGCGTGAACGAGGAGCGATTCGCCAGGAACCGCGCGTAGAGAACGGCCGACCAGCCAAGGTTCACGAGCAGCAATAGGTTCAAGCCGAGCGCCGCCGTCTTGTTGGGACTGAACCCGAATTCCGACGTGCGTGCCACCATCGCCCACAGGGCAAGAACATCGACGAGCAGGGCGCACAGCACGAGCAGCAGCCGGAGCCTGTCGAACTTCCCCGGCGGGGCCTGCGAGTCTCGCGCGGAGATCGCGTAGAGCAACAAGCCCAACACAACCACCAGGAGCAGGTCGAATCCGATGAGCACTTCCCGCCCCACATCGATGGCATTGCCCGTCCAGATCATGGTCGCCACGAAGGTGAGGAGCAAAATCGTAAAGAGCGGCGTGAACAACAGCGTGAGTACCGGCGCCATGCTCTCGATGACGCTCTGCTTGGACTCGACCAGCCAGGCCCCGATGAGGACCGCCCCCGCGGCGCCGCACGGGACGATCCATCGTCCCACCAGCGGCTCCGCATCCAGGCCGATGGCCTCGAATATGAAAAAAGTGAAGGCCACCAGGATGCCGCCCCCAAGCGCGATGAGCGTGTAGTAGATGAACCACTCGCCGGAGAAGCGCACGAAGTTCATGCGGTGCTCGTGGCTCCGCCATCGGCCGCCGGTATATGCGAATCCGATGGCCAGCCACAACGCGATGGGAAGGTGTATCACGGCCAGCACCAACGTGTGACCGTCCGGCTTGAAAGGCAGAAGGTTCACGATCAAACCCGCGGCAATGAATGGAAGGGCCAACCGGAACCATCCCCCTGGCTGCAGGCTCCGTTTCAAGGCAAAGAACGCGGCGAGGAAGGGCAGGACCAAGAGACTCGTATTGCGCACGTAGAACGACGCGTCGGCGTCGGGGCCCGACATGTGCAGGCCGAAGAGTTCGGGGATCTTGAGCGCAACGGCCGCAGCGATCGCCAATCCAATGGCCAAGACGGTGTCCCGGTGTGCGGTGAGCGACGCGGCGCCGGCGCCGGGCGAAACCACGAGCTGCTTCCAGAGGCGCTCGGAGTACTCGTGAGCGAACTCGCGCGACACGGAATCCAGGTCCCCCAGACGCTTGACCGCGACGAGGAAGGCTTCGTCCTCGTTCAGGCCGGCTTCGCGCAGCGCGTCGACCTGGCTGCGGAGGTGGTCTTCGAGTTCCTCGATATCGACGGGGCGAACCGCCTGCCGTCTCCGGAAGTACTGCCGCCATTCCCCGATGCGTTCTTCCAACAACCCTTCGTTCGTCATCCATTTTCTCCCTGGTCGGGGGTCAGACCGGTTGCATGGCCGGGTGGGCCACCATGTGCCAGACGCCTCGCAGGGCTTGGTCGACCGTTTGCCACTGACGCTGTTGACGGGCGAGATCCTCGGCGCCCGCTTGCGTCAGGCGGTAGTACTTGCGCCGCCTGCCGGTCTCCGACTGGCCCCACACCGCTTCGATGAGGCCCTTGCGCTCCAGACGATGCAGGAGCGGGTAGACCATACCGTCGGTCCAGCTCAGCTCGCCGCCCGACACCTCGCCCACCCGCTTGATAATGGCATAACCGTAGCTCTGGCCTTCAGTTAGGATGGCGAGCACCAGCGGCGTTGCCGAGGCGGCGACGAGATCTTTGTTGATGTCCATGGTGGCACGTCTCCCGTTACTTAGAGTCATCATACATTGCAGTGCTATGTATAGTCAAGCGGGATTTCGTGCGAGTTTGGGGTGCCCCAAGCAGATCATGAGCGCGTAGTCGGTTGCCATAGTTCAATCCCCCCGCCGGGGATGGTGGCAGAGAAAACCCAGTTCGCGTGGAAACAATGTGACCGCGCCCTGTACGCACATCATCAGCATGGTGGGAACACCATGCGCGGTGGCAACGCCGGCCACGGGAGCCTCTACTGCTTGGCCGAACCTTCCGGATATCCCCATAGTACGTTCACGATTTTCCAGGAACCGTCGACCTTCGCCAGCTGCAGGTAATCGATGAATTTCGGGTTGACGATCTTGACCGCCGACATGTTCCCGTGCACGTCGAGAACGGTGACCTCAATTCCCCACTGCTCGCGGGGGATGACTCCACGCTTCGACCGTGCGAGCTCGATGAGCTCGGTCGCCGTCATCTTCCGCGTGTAGGCGTTCACGCCCTGCTGCGGTGCCATGACGATGACTTTGGTAAGTTCCGGATGGAGCGCGCGTACCATGCGATCGGCATCTCCGGAGAAATATCCCTCGATGTAGTCGAGCGCGGCCGCCTTGATGGCGGTGTGCTCGGGGGAGGTCTCCTGCGCGGTGAGCGGCGCGGAGATTGCGAGCAGAATCGATGCAACGATGACGCTGAGTATGGTCCCTTTCATGAGGCAGTCTCCTTGTTCGGGTAATGGTGTCCGTACGAGTATTCGATGGCTTGACACGAACGATTCGTGGGAATGTTGCCCGGTTGCCCCGCTCCGTTCAGATTGGATGTCGCACCGGAGTTACGGGCGCCGGGAAGCATTTGTTACTGTTCTGACCTTCGGAACTGATACGGGTCTCGAAGAACTGGCGGCGCCCCGTCCCGGGCTAGAGAATACCGGGAAATGCCAGGCCGCGGATGGATCACTTTTTGGAGGTGAAATAAACTGGCTCCCCGGGCTGGACGATTTGCAAACCATCGCCGTTGCCCTCCCAGGATACAAATGAATCGTCTAGCCGGGACAAGATGCTCTCGCAGTGACCGTCGTTGACGGTGCACCAGTCTGGCATTATCGTTCTCATAGAACCTTGTCACCTGCATTCCTCTGCCTAGGGAGGTGCTTCGCGATGGCTCGAAGTGCCCTCGTCACGCCCATGAACGGAGGAGCCAATGTCCACGCCTCGCGTCTTCGCCCTGACGCTTGCTTGCGTTCTCGTGGCCTCACAGTTGACCGCTGCGGAGCAGCCCGGCTTCCAGGTCACCCGGCTGGGCGATCACCTTTACGAGCTCGGAGCTGATGCCGGCGGATATCAGGTCAAGGTGGTCGCTTCCATCGGCAAAGATGGCGTCTTGCTGGTCGATACCGCCGTGCGGGGTTGGAGTGAAGCGCTGCTAGCCAGCCTGGGGTCGCTTGGCGGCGGCCCGCCCAAGATCGTCATCAACACCCATGCTCACACCGAGCACATCACCGGCAACATCCCGCTCGGCAAGGACGTTCTCGTGATCGGTCACGAGAACCTGCGGTCCCGCATCCAAGCGGACTGGCATCTCTGGGAGGAGTTCCCTCCCGAGGCCCTGCCGCGCATCACGTTCGCCGACTCCATGAACTTGTACTTCAACGGCGAGCAGATCCGCTTGCTGGCCTTCCCGGGCGCACACGACAACTGCGACATCGTGGTCTGGTTCACCGGCTCCAAGGTGGCGTGCGTGGGGGCGCTCGTGAACGGCCACCACTTCCCGTCCGTCGACGGTGTCTACGGCGATGTGATGAACTACCCTGAGGTGACGAACAAAGTGCTGGACGCTCTTCCCGCGGACGTCAAGCTCGTGCCTGGGCACGGCGAGGACTGCACCATGGAAGAGGGACGAGAGTTTCACAAGATGCTTCTCGAGACCACCGAGGCCGTCCGTCGCGAGCTGGCCAAGGGCAAAGATCTCCACACCCTGCAAGCCGAGGGCGCACTGCAGGACTGGAAGTCCTGGGAAATCAGCTATGTGGACGTCGATTCCTGGACCGAGTACCTGGCGAAGGGAATCCAAGGTACCCGCACTCTGCCGCCTATCGCAGGCCCGCTCTACGTGGCGTACAAGGCAAGAGGATCTGAAGGTGCGATGCAGCGTTTCCAGGAGATCAAAGCGAACCAACGCGACCAGGTCCGCTGGGAGGACATGGACCTGCAATTGGTGCGGATCGCCGGGAAGCTCGTCCAGCTGGGCAAGCAGCCGGATGCCGTGCCGTTCTTCGAGCTCTGCTTGACAGAGTATCCACAGGGTCAATACGTCCCGACCTGCCACGAGAATCTCGGTGATGCGTGCCTGGCGCGTGGCGAGAAGGAGGCCGCCATCGAGCATTACCGCGCGGCGCTGGCGCGGGACCCGATGCGTGAGGAGGTTGCCAAGAAACTGGAAGCGCTCACGAAGTAGTGTGGTTCCCGACATCCACGAACGGCTGTATTAGTCCACCGGATTCAGAACGCCCGTTTGAAGCCAAAATATTATGAGGTGCAGCATGAGAGTCGGTATTCTTGGTTCGGGGCTGATGGGCGGCAAGCTCGGGACGATCTTCGCGCGTGCCGGGCACGAGGTGGTCTTCAGCTACTCGCACAACCAGAAGAAGCTGGAGAAACTCGCGCGGGACACAAAGGGAAGCGCACGGGCGGGGACTCCGCGCGAGGCCGCGAAGGACGCAGACGCCATCCTGCTCGCCGTGAACTGGTCCCAGCTCGACGACGTGCTCAAGCAGGCGGGCGACCTATCGGGCAAGGTCATCGTCACCTGCTCGCTTCCCCTGAATGCCGACAACTCCGAGTTCGTCATCGCTCACACCTCCTCGGGCGCCGAGGATCTCGCCAAGCACGCACCGAGGGCTCGCTCAAGCGGCTCAGGGTCGATGCCATCGATCTCTTCTATCAACACCGTGTCGACCCGGACGTGCCCATCGAGGACGTCGCCGGGGCGGTGAAGGACCTGATTCGGGAAGGAAAGGTCAAGCTCTTCGGCCTCTCCGAAGCAGGCGCGCAAACGATCCGTCGCGCCCACGCGGACGAAGTCGGAACTCACCTCGCAGCCGCGGTTCGAAGATAGAACTGCCTCCTTGGATGATACCCTAATGCAATCAGGTTCGTGATATGGCACAATCTACCCCCTGGATGCGACATTCCCCGAACAGCCCGGGCATTCGTCTAGGCGCTGATCGCCGACCGATTTTGTTCTCTGGTGAGTCGGTCCTACTTTGTGAAGAATCATGAAATTGTCCCCTGTCATGTCCGTCTAATCGATAAACGGTAATAAAAAAGGAGCAGAATCTTGAAACTCAAAACTATCTCGATCGCGTTTGAAGCTTTGTCAAAACCAGGGACAGTCCTATTCGCCATATTGTATTTTCTGACGTGGAGCATGGGAATGATCGGACCCACCATCGTCTGGGCGGAAGATGATCCGGGGCCGACAGTTGTTGATACACTTGTATCTGTCCAAGGATCTCGCCTTAATTTCCGCATTATCAAGGGTGGAAGCCCTACCATCGTCCTCGAAGCCGGCGGGGGCATGGATTTGACAGAATGGAACACTATCGCGCCGGAACTAGCGCTGAAAACAGGCGCCACTGTCGTCAGCTACGATCGCGCAGGATTCGGGAAAAGTGACCTGCCGGAGTATCCCTGCGATATGAAGGTGGAGGCGGGGTGGCTATGGAAATCCCTGAAGCATCTCGGGTTCGAAAAAGACATCATTCTGGTAGGCCATTCATACGGGGGATGGATGATCCGTATTGAGGCCAGCGAGAATCCAGACGCCGTTAGCGGGATTGTTTTCATCGAACCGTTCTCGGTTGAATTCGTCGACCTGCTGGGCGTGGAGTACCTCGACCAGCATCCCATGGCTGGCAAGCTTCCATTCGATACATCACAGCCGGAGAAGCTCACTAAACAACAGCGGGCCCTGGTGCGGATGGTCGGCGAAGGCCTCGGTCCCAAGGTGGAGATCATGAAGAAGACCGTCGTTCCGAAGGGAATACCGGTCTTTATCATCAAGGCCGCTCTTCCGTTTCTTCCTAAGGAAGAAGAGCAGAAAGCCTGGAATCAGGCTCTCGATCGTATGGCAGCGTCGATCGAAGGATCGGTACTGGTTGTAGCGGAGAAGAGCAACCACATGATCCCATTCATGCAGCCTGAATTGGTTATAGAGACTGTGATCAAGGCTATCCGTCTCGCAAACTCCGACTGAGACGGAGTGCACTTTCCGCGCTTCAAGCAAATTCCTGCACCGAATCTACTGGCTCAGTTGTTTGAGCACTTATTGGGCCACGCGGGTACTCGAAGCGAATTACGACAACAAACTCGGGACACCGACTACGTGATACCGCCAAACTGGCTCCCCGGACTGGACGATTTGCGAACCATTCCGGTCGCCCTCCCCAGAGTTCGATGAATAGTCCAGATCGGTCCCCGTTCGGAACGGATTTCGTGTGGAGGTATCATGATATCTTCGTCGCAGGGCAGCAGGGAACCTCAAGAAGGAACCCGAGAATCGGTCGACAGGTACACCTGCTTCGCATATCCTTGCCGATACCGGCGGCGTTTTGTTCAGTCTTAGCATCCTATCGGAGAGGTTGACCATGGAGCGCAAGGATGTATGGGTACGAGTCGCCACCTTCGTTGGGGTTACGTACGTTTGGTCCTGGATCTTCATGTACCTGGCAATATCTGCGGGGAAGATTACCGCCGTTGCCGCCCTCGGCGGCATGTGGAGCCCGTTCGTCGGACTCCTCGTTACCAGGATCGTTTTTCCCGACGGCAGGCGCAGGGGTAGTCTCGGCGGGCTCGGTTGGAAGTGGGGCAAGACTCGGTGGCAGCTATGGAGCTACTTCTTGCCGGTATTGTACGTCGGGGCCGCTCACGGGGCGACGTGGGCTTTCGGTCTGGCTGACTTCACCGATGCTTCAGGCGGCAAGATCGCCGTTCAGGTACTCAAAGCCGTCGCACTGGGAACGATTTTCAATTCGATCGCCGCGTTCGGCGAGGAAATTGGCTGGCAGGGTTACCTTGTACCCCGGCTGTACGGCATCGTGGGATTCACCAAGACTGCTTTCACACGCGGCATCATCTGGTCCGTATGGCACTACCCGTTGATCATTGGTGGGGTCTACGGCACCACGGAAACACCACTTTGGTACAGATTGGTTTGCTTCACCGTCACCCTGACGGCTGTCAGCTTCGCGTTTTCCTGGCTCAGGATCAAGTCCGGGAGTCTCTGGACCGGTGTGTTCCTGCATGCCATGCATAACCTATATATCCAGGGCGTCTTCCCGTCCGTAACAGTCAATCTCAAATCCACGTTGTACTTTACCGACGAGTTCGGCGCTTTCTCCGCCGCTGCTGCGGTCATCGTTGCTGTGGTTTTTTGGGTCAAGCGGAGGAAGCTACCCGAACCTGATGCGCGACCCAACCTGCAGGAAAGCAAATCCATTTAGCTTCTGAACATGTTCGAACCGGCAAACGGGAGGAGAAAGCGAACACTGCGCTAACCCCCGAGCCCCAGTTCTCACTCCATTAGAACTGGCTCCCCGGTCTGGACTCGAACCTGCGGGGCAGGTGAAGATGGCACTCCGGGGCGCCTCGCGCCCCGGAGTGCCTGCCAACCACTTCCGCGACAGCCCGTGCCGACGCTACGGCGTTTCCTTCCCACCCGCCACGGGGTCTCCCCTCACGACCACCGAATCAGGCACCGCGGATGAAGGTTCGACCGGCCCCATGATCTCGGCCTCGGCTCGCACGGCCACTTCGTCGGCCCAGCGCGCCACTTGTTCCACGAACGCTTGCGCGACGGCGCCGAGGTCCACCGGCTCCAGACCGGGCTCCTCCTGCACATTCGCCACACGGGTCATGTTCATGGAGGCCTTGGAATACGACGAATCGACGTCGAGCGCCGACGTGTACGCTTCCTCGGCCGCTCGAAAACGACCCGTTCGTTCCAGAACCATGCCGAGATTGTTCCAGAAGACGGCGACGTCACTGTCGATTTCCACGGCGCGCGCGAGCGGCGGGAGCGCCATGTCGAAACGCTCGGACTCGATGAAGATCAGCGCGAGGTTGTTCATCGCCCACGCGTCCTGGTTGTTGAGTGCAAGCGCGTGTTGATACGCGCGGATCGCTTCGTCGATCTCCCCTTGCTGACAGAGCGCGCGGCCGCGCTGGCGATAGGCGACGTTCGACTCGGGATCGATCGCGAGGGCTTGATCGATTGCCCCCAGCGCCTCACCGGGCCGGTGCGCATCGAGGAGCACGCGGCTCAAGTTGAGGTAGCTTTTGACGTGCTTGGAGTCGAGCGCGAGCGATTTCTCGAACGCCTCCTCCGCGAGCTCAAGCTCTCCCGCTTTCCAAGCGCAGAGCCCGAGCATGTAGTAGCCCCAGGGGTTCTCGCCCTTTCGCTCGGTGTAGCGGGTGAAGAGTCCCATCGCCGAAGCGTAGTTCCCTTCGAGATACGCGGCCTCCGCTTCTTCGTAGGTGACTTCTCTCTCCGGTTCGGCTGCCGGCTCTACCGTCGAGTCGACCTGCGCGGTCTCTCCGGGCGCGGTGAAAACGTCGATCCCGCGCGCGCCCGGCTTGGTAACGTCGGACGCCGACCGCGTGCTGCCGGCACGGACAGCGGTATGCCTACTCTCGGACTTGTCGCCGCCGCATCCGCTGTGGACCACCCACAAAACGAACGGCGCGAGAAAAAAGAGCACCCAGGCGAGCCCCCTCAAAACGACCTTCGATCTTGACAACATGACGAGCCTCCTTTCAGGCTTGCGTCCGTCAGCGGCGGACGCTCGAGTATTCCGACCTCGGTCGCCTATACTGCAAGCCGAAGACCGCAGGACCAAAGGCCCCGCCGCGATCTCATAAGTTATTTCATAACAATTAGATAACCAGACAGAACGGCGAGAAAGAAGAGGCCCATGAAGTGATACGTGTCCGTGTGGACACAGTCCAGCTCCTATGAAATGTGTCCGCGCGGACACGTATCAAGGACGCGCCAGCCCGTACCGTCGCATGATCTTGAGGAGGCTCGCGTGATCGGCGAGACCGAGCTCTTTTGCAGCGCGACCGATGTGCCAGTCGTTCCGTTCGAGGCTCGCAACAATGATCTTCCGCTCCGCTTCCCTCTTCAGCTGCTGGAACGACGCGCCGCGCTCAGGTGCCTCCGACTCGGCGCGGCCCTTCACCTCGGCCGGCACATCCTCGGCCCGGAGAAAATCCACATCCGACGCGATCACCATTCGTTCGATGATGTTCCGTAGCTCTCGGACGTTGTTCCTTTTCCAGTCGTAGGCCATCAGAATATCGAACGCCTCAGGAGCAATTCTCTTCCCCCGCACGCCGAAGCGCGCGCAGGTCGCGGAGAGAAAATGACCGGCGAGCTCCGGCACGTCGGAGCGTCGATCGCGGAGCGGGGGCACGCGGAGGATGTGGACGTTCAGTCGATAGTAGAGATCCTGTCGAAAGCGACCCGCCTCGACTTCCGCCTCGAGGTCCCGGTGCGTCGCCGCGACAACCCGCGCATCCACTTTGACAGGGCGCTCGGCGCCGACGCGCGTGACCTGTCGCTCCTCGATGACGCGGAGGAGCTTCGCCTGCGCGGGCGGAGGCAGCTCTGCGATTTCATCCAGAAAAAGGGTGCCGCCAGTCGCAAGCTCGAACGCGCCCCTGTGGGTGCGGTTCGCGCCCGTGAACGCCCCCCGCTCGTGACCGAAGAGCTCGCTTTCGATCAGGTTCTCGGGGAGAGCGGCGCTGTTGATGGCGACGAAGGGCCTCGTCTCTCCGAACGCGAGACGGTGGAGCTCACGGGCGACGAGTTCCTTGCCCGTGCCGCTCTCACCGACGATGAGCACAGGGCTCGGGATCCGCGCGACGCGCCCGATCTGCTCCTTCAGCTCCCGCATCGCTCCGCTCGAGCCGACGAGCGGCGTGTCCCGGCCGAGGTCGCGCTTGAGCGATTCGACTTCGACTTCGAGCCTCGCGCGTCCGAGGGCGTTCCCCACTTCGTGCGCCACGCGTTCCATGGATTCGGCCTTATCGATGAAGCTGTACGCCCCGAGCTTGATCGCTTTGACGCAGCGGTCGTAGTTCCCCGTGCCGGTGTACACGATGACGGGGATTTGGAGGTTGTCCCGCTTGATGGCGCGGAGCACTTCGAAACCGTCCACGCCCGGCATCTCGAGATCGAGAATTACACAGTCCACCGCCTCGCTCGCGATCGTATTGAGCGCCTCCCTGCCCCCTGTCGCGACACACGTCTCGTACCCGCCGACTCTTGACAAGTCGTACGCGTACTGCTCCGCGAGCGCAGGGACGTCATCGACGACCAGTATCAAGGGCATCAGAATCCTCCTCGCATTCCTGCTTTGCGACTTCGACGGCGATCACGACGTCTCCTCGGCGGGCAGTTCGATGATGAACCGGCTCCCCTCGCCCTTCTCGCTCTCGACGCGGATGGCCCCCCCCAGATCCATGACCAGCCGCCGGACCACCGAAAGGCCCAGCCCGGTGCCCTGGGGCTTTGTCGTGTAGAAGTCGTCGAAGATCTTCGCGACTTCATCTTCGCTCATGCCGACACCCGTGTCGCTCACGGTCAACCGGACGTGCGGAGCGCCGCCTTCACCGGATAGCCGCACGGTCTCGATCGTCACTTCTCCGCGGCGTGATTGCAGGCTATCGACGGCATTGTCCGTCAGGTTTTCCAGTATCCGCCGGAGCGAAAGCGGGTCGGCCATGACGACGGCCCCGTCGGAAAGGTCCGTCCGGAAACGCACCGCACCCGTACTTTGTCGGTCCGCAGCCACGCGCCGGGCGATCTCGTTCACGTCGCACGGTCGGCGTTCGCCGCGCACGGACAGGCGCGCGTAGTTGCCGGCAAGCTTCTCCAGATAAGAGATACTCGAGTCCACCGTGCCCTCCCTCTCCCGGAAGATAGTGCCCAGTTCGGTCGGGCGGTCGCGC
>JBGSIK010000174.1:0-8505 GCA_041742575.1 Candidatus Krumholzibacteriia bacterium | reverse complement strand
ATTACTTTGTGCTGATCTGCCGCCCCGTGGCCCGTTGCATGTCGGCGCGGTTGATGAGGTAGTCTATCTTGGCATCCACCAGGGATCCCAGCGCGGCCGTGAGCGAGGCGCTCGCCTCGATCGTCTCCAGGATCGTCCCCGCGCCCACCCGATACCGCTCCTCGGCCAGGCGCTGGTTCTCGCGCGCGTGTGTCACCGTTTCCTCGCCCAGAGCGATCCGCTCGCCGGCCTGCTTGAGGTTCAGGTCGATTTGCTTCAGCTCCAGCACCGCGTCGATTTCCGCCTGCTCGAGATTGAAATCGGCGATTCGCGCGCTCGCTTCCGCGTTGGCGATGTTCGATTTGGTGAGAAAGCGATCGAACAGGTCCCAGTTGAGGGCGAGCCCCAGCGAGAAGCTGTAATCGGTCTTGAACATCGATTCGAAATCCTGCCAGCCGCGGTTGTTCCACCCGTAGCCGTAATAGCCCGTCAAGTTCGGCAGGCGGCTGAAACGGTAAGCAGAAAGCGCATTTTCCGACGCCTTCACCTGCTCCCGGCGGCCGAGCAAATCGGAACGATGGGACATCATGTGCTCGATCTCCTGGTCGAGGTCGAGCAGGGTCTCGGCGATCCCGAGCGACTCGTCCAGCGCGAGATCGGAATCGAGCGGCATGTTCAAGCGCGAGAGCAGTCTGGCGCGCGCCAGTTCCTCGGCGTTGCGCGCGTTGATGAGGCTGAGCTCACTGTTGGCCATGGTGACCCGAGCCTGCAGGAAATCGGCCTTGGTGCGGGAACCGATCTTGTAGAATGCCTCCACCTGTTCCAGGTTGCGGCGGTTGGCTTCGACGTCCTCTTCCTGCACCTCCCGCAGCTTGACGCTCCGCACCAGATCGTAGTACTCGCGGATCACAACCGCCTTCACGTAGTCCTTCTGATACTCCAAGGCGTAGCGCGACGCCTCGGCCGAGTGATAGGACTGATCCAGTGTTTGTTTGTTGACTCCCCAGTCGAACAACATCATGCCGCCGTTGATGGAGAGCACGTAGGTGTCGTACTCGAATCCGGAGGGCTGGATCAAGCGCCCCTGCGCATCGAAAACCACGCCCGACGTCGGGCCGGCGAAGCTCCTGCCCACCCGGAAGGAGACCGCAGCGTTCGGGAGCATGTTCCCGGTGCTCTGCAGTACGCCCGTGCGCGCCGCAGCCAGGTTCTCCCGTGAAATTCCCACCGCGGGCGAGACGTCCAGCGCGATCTCGATGCACCGCTCCAGCGTGTACTCCTGCGCGCCCGCCCGTTCGACCGCGGCCGGCGCAAGCGAGAACACGACCATCAACGACACAAGGATAAAACGGCCTTTCATGCTCCACCTTCCCTGGCGAAATACCTTGGAAATCGAGTGAGCGGAAGTTTGTTCGAAGAATATACGATAGTAAGGATTCTTTGTTGCGATTATACGGGCTGCGCTGCCCGAGGCCAATCAGAATCGGCGCGGGCCGGCCGCGATCGGCGACGTCGCACCCGCCAGTGGCGGTAAGAAAAAGCCCCACAAGGGACTCCGCCCTTCGGGGCAGGAACGCTTGCCGCCCTTCTCGCACACCCCCTCCCCGCACCGACCGCGCCTTCACCTCCCGGTGAGCTTGAATTGGAAGGGAATCATAACGTGGGCTTTGACCGGTATCCCTCCCTGTTTGGCCGGCCGGAATTTGCATTTCATGGCCGCGTCCAGTGCCGCTCTCTCGATGACGGGGGACATGTCGGACAAAAGCACCTCGGCTTCGATCACATTGCCGTGCTCGTCGACCAGAACCTTCACCGCCACGGTGCCCTCCAGGCCGGCCGCACGCGCGAGCGCCGGATACTCCGGCGCCTCGGAATGGATCAGGACCGGTGGTTCATCGAACGCGAGGAACACCTCCGTGCCCCGCGCCGACAATGGCGGCGGCGGTGGTGGTGGAGGCAGATCCTCGATGTTGTCGAACGACGTCGGCGCGATATCCTCGTCCTCTGCAATGTCTTCGCCGCTCGCCGCTTCCACCGGCACCTGTGGCAACGCGACCTCCTTGGGAGGCGGCGGGATCTCGATGTTGGCCGGAAGTTGGATTACCTCGAACGCCTGTTCCTTGAGTTGATACGGCTTGAAACTGAACTGCGGCGAGACCACAAAGGCGAGGGCATGGATCACGACCGCCCAGATCACGGCGCCGAGCAGGTACCGGGGATACTTCGCCTTGAACCGGTTGTTGGCCGTGACCGAATGCGCCGTCGTTATTGACTGCGTGGTCGTCGTCACCGCGACCTACTCCGCGTTCGCGTCCGCCGCGGCATTCGCCGCGGCTTCCGGTTCACTCGTGAACGAGACCCGCACGGCGTTGGCTTTCTTGAGTTCCTCCATGACGTCGGACACGACGCTGTACGGACACCGTTCATCCGCGTTGAACGCCACGATGAGACCAGGTTTCTCCTGCAACACCTTCATGACGACCCCTGCGATGTCTTCGACCGCCACCACGCGATCGTTGATCGCGATGTGTCCCTGCTTGTCGATCCACACATGCATGATCAACTCCCGTTCCTGCCTCTGCGCCGTTTCCGCGCGCGGCAGAGCCACGGGAAGACCTTCTTCCATCCTGAAGATGGTCGTGGAGATGAAGAAGATCAAGAGGAGGAAGGCAATGTCCGCCATCGAGGCCACAGGTATCTGGCTCGTTGCCTTCTGTGTCTGTCCGAATGCCACGACAACCCCTTACCGTTCTGCCCCGGCACCGGGAGCAACACTGCCACCTTCCGTGCCGCCGGGCCGCGAAGCCCTCGTTTGGTGACGAATCATGGCACACCGTTGCCGAGCATCGTTTTCAGAGAAATCGTGCGAGCCTCCGCCAGGCGCAGCTCATCCAGTATATCGACCATCAAGCCGTAGTCGGCCTCCGGGTGCGTTTCGATCACGACGACCGTCTTGTCGTTGCGCGCCAGTCTCCCTTGGATGATGGTCCGGATCTGGGAGACCGCGATCGCCTTGTCGTCGATGGTGATGGAACCGTCGGCGTAGGCCTTCACTATGGTGATGTTATCCCGTCTGACGCGGACGCTTTGCGACTGCTGCCCGGGGAGGACCATGTAGATGCCTTGCTCGAGGTCGAAGATGGTCGTGGCGAGAAAGAAGATGAGCAGCAGGAACGCGATGTCGGACGTCGACGGCAGCGACAACTGAGTCGAGAGCCGAGATCTCACTGACAGCTTCTTCATAACTCGTCCCCCGGCGTCGGTACGCGACGGTGAGGGCGGTTCACACCCGCCCGCTGCCCTGTTTTTCGATATCCATGAGCTCGTCCACGAGCTCCGCGCTGGCTTCTTCCATCTCGATCACGAACCGGTCGATCTTTCCCACGAAGTAGCTGTGGGCGATGGTCACGGGGATGGCGATGCAGAGGCCGGCCAACGTGGTGATGAGCGCTTCCTCGATCCCTCTCGCCACCAGCTTCGCGCTCACCTGCTCTGCCGCCGCGATGGCGGCAAACGCGCTGATCATCCCGGACACGGTGCCGAGGAACCCGTGCAGCGGCGCGATGTTGGCGATGGTCACGAGCCACACCAGCCCGCGCTCGAGGAAGGACATCTCGATCGCCCCGGAGGTCTCGATCGCCTTCTGCACCGCGGCCGGACCGCGCTCCGCCCTCAGGAGCCCCGAGTGCAGAATGGCGGCGATCGGACCGCGCGTTCGCTGACATACCTCGAGGGACGCCTGCGGTCCCTGCTCCCGCAGGGCCAGGATGATCTTCATCATGAGGGCTTTGACGTTTACACGGGCCCGCGACAGCGTCCACAGTCGCTCGATGATGATCACGAGACCGGCGATCGAACACAAGAGCAGCGGATGCATGAAGATGCCACCCTTGACATAGAAGACGCCGAGACCGCTGTTCTTCAACCGGTTCATGAATCCGCTCTGCTCTTTACGGATGAGCGCTTGGATTCCGGCCGCGATTTCGCTCGAGTCGTTGGGTGCGTTCACGAACTCGGCCATCCCCCCGGGCGAGGACGCGGGCGAGACGGATTCCTGTGCACCGGCGACCGCGGCCGCCGCGATCACGCCGACAACGAAAGCGATCAGCGCCAAGTGTCTCCTGTGTCCGAGAAACTCAAGCATTGCCAGCAACTCCTTTGTGAGATCGATTCCGCGGCAATAGGGGAGGTTTATTCCGGTCGGTTGGCATGGGGCGTTCCGGTCTCAGAGACCTCGTCTTCGATACGGAACGACTATACACGACATACACTGGAGAGCCAATAGAGACCTGAGGCGGCTCCGTCCAGCCGAGGCAAAGGGTCGACTATCTGTCGCTGATAGTCGTGCTCGTCTCTAGCTTGTAAACCCCGAAACCTTCCCTGTCAATAAACAGGAAGCGCATTCCGATTTCAGGGTCGGCAATATCGTGTTTCTTGAGGATCGCGCGCCCCGGTCCGTTGTAAACCCAGAGCTCGAAGGGATAGGCCTCGTTACCGTCCTCGCCGACACGGCCGATTCCGGAGGTGTCGAAGGAGTTGGTCCGGGCAGGTTGATTGTATGCCTTCGCCCCATGCGAGCTGTAGTTCATCGGATGGTACTTGTTTTCAATGACCTCGAACGCCTCCGCTATGGTCTCCCTGTTGAGGGGGATCACGTCCTGGACGAACTCGTCCGGTGCGCCCCACTTGAGGTAAACCTTGCCGCGATCCGAGAAGATGGCTTCCCCGGACGAGGCGCCAAACCTTTCGTTCACGTACGCGAGCCTCCGCAAGAACTCCTCGTATACCTCATTATCCCCGTCGCCCGGCGTGGGGTCCGCTTCCTCCCACATCTTGTCCAGGGTTTTTTCCTGTTCCCCTGCGCTGATGGCAGTGAATGTCGTGAATTCGTCGTCTCCGAGGAGAAATCGCGCTTCCGCCAGCAGGTCGCGCCGCGGCACTTCCCAGGTGCGCACATCCCACGCCACAGAGAACGCTCCCGCGCGCATCCGGCTCAATACCCTGTTTGCGAGCCCGAAGCTGAAATGGAGCGAGTAGGCCCCGGCCGGAAACCTCGCCAGGTCCTCCCGGATCAAGACCGGGTAGGTCCTGACCTCTGTCCCCTCGTCGCGCGGATCGGGATTGGGCAGCGAGAGCTTTCGATCCGCCATCGTCTCGCCGTTCCCGTCCACGATGCTGGACCGGAACTCGAAGGTCGGGGACGACGCGAGCGAATCAGGCAGGTAAAGCTCCACATAAACCAGCAGGGTGTCTTTGTACAAACCGTACATTCTCGGCGGATTGGGGTGATGGCGCGCACGTTCGTTTGCCCCATCGACGGACCAGGCGAACATCGGAAGACTGAAGCTGGGTGCGTCGTCCGGGATCTCGGGCAGATCCACACGCAGGTCGCGAACGGTCGCGATGTTGTGCTTCCCTCGTATGGCGCCGACCACTGTAACCTTGCTGGCCTCCAGATCCTCGACGGCGTAGGAGAGCAGGTAAACTCCCGGCTCGATGAAGTAGCGATTGATAACGGTCTGGAAAAAAACCGGGCTCCGGGCGTGGTCCGCGTTTGTCTCCGAGAACAGCATTTCTTGCGTGTCCTCGACGACGGGGTTGCCGCTCACGTCCGTGATGCGGACCATGAGCTTCACGCGAGACCGGAACACACCGCTCTCTTCCTGGAAGCGGACCTCGTTGTTCGGGATTCGAACGTAAACTTCCTCGAGAACGCGTCCGCCCTTACCTCGAAAAGCCGCGTTGTCCAGGTAGAAGGTGAAGTCGCCGCGGCTGACGACCTCGACGGCGCCGGCGGAACCCGCCCCACCGCCGACGAGGAGCAGCCACACCGCAAGCACGGCGGTGAAACGCGCTGTATTGCCCGCATTGGGTCTCACGCTGTCAATATAACGAACCGCGAATGGATTGGCCATTGTAACCGCCGTCTCCGGGAGTGATTGTACGTCCCCCTGGGTCAAAAAAACGAGGCGCCCCGTCGGGGCGCCTCGTTCGGATCATGGCGAGATCAACGCGCGCGACCGGCGGTGGCGCGTTCAACTAGTAACTGAAGTCCAAAGAAACCCGGTGCACGTCACCGAGGTAACCCATATCGACCCACGAGTAATCCAGCTGCAGGTCGGACGTCTGGCTGGTGTCGATGCGGAATCCGAAGCCGCCCGCCACGCCGTCCGAATCGGAGTTGAAGTTGTATCCTCCTCGCAGGAAGAAGAACTGGTTGAATATATACTCCGCGCCCATGTTGAGGCGCTCCTTGTTGTCCGACGGGTGCGAGAACTCGAACACTCCCTGGACGCTGTTCACGCCCTGCTGGTAAGGCATGGCCGCGGCGCCGACCTTGAATACCGTGGGCATCTTGGAGGCGCGATCATCATAGTCGACCTTGGCCCCAAGGCTCTGAATCATCATGCCGATGCGCATTCCCCACAGACCGATCCGGTAGACCAATCCGAAGTCGAACGCGAATGTGTTGATGCTCTTCTCCGCCAGACCGGAGTGCACGAAGTGCACGGTTCCGCCCGAAGAAAACTTGTCCGTGAAGAACTTCGCATAGGAAAGCCCAAAAGACATGTCGCCGGCATCGAATGTCTGGCCTGTACCCTCGGGCAGGTACACCGTCCGTTCGACCTGCGGGTCCAGCGAAAGAGAACGTGCGCTCACGCCGAACGATCCGGGGACGAACGGCAACGTGAACACCGAGGCGGCGTAGTCCAGGTTTATGTCGGCCGGCCACCAGGTGTGGTTCAGCGAAATGGTCGTCCGCGTTATGTCCACCATGCCCGCCGGGTTCCAGTACGTCGCCGTGGCGTCGTTGGAGATCGCCGTGAAAGCCGATCCCATGCCGGCAGCACGAGCGGAGACCGGAATCTTGAGGAAACTCAGCGCATACGTCCCCACCTTTGCGAACGGCTCTGTCGCGTCCGCCCGCACGGGCAGCAAGGCAACCAGGGCCAAAATGCAAACCACTTTTACGATCGTCGATCTCACAACTGACCTCCTCGGACCTCGAAACTCAAGTCGGATACCGTTTCCTCGTTTTTCAGCCAATCCCTTCGCATCCTAGAACTCGAAACCGAGACCGATTCGCCACAGGCGGTGCGACTCCCAAATCGTCGGGTCGTAGACCGGGTTGAACTCGTCTAGACCATCGTCGTTGATGTCCTGCAGGTACGCCCCGCCGTAGCGCCCCGTCTCGGTCAGGTATGAACCGCCGTCCATGCCGGCGCTGATCATCCCCGGGAACGCGGTCGGCGAGACACCGAAGGGGTACAGAATATCATCGTCCAGCAGGTTCCTGCCCTCGAAGTAGAGCGTCAAGTCACGGCCGTAGACGTTGAACTCCTTACGGCCCAGGACGCTCAATCGGTGCGAGGGCTCCAGCCGCCGCGAGTTTTCCCAGGTCGGGTCCTGCAGACGCGCGTAGCGGTCGATCGGCGTCCACGGCACTCCGCTGCCGTATTGGTAAATCGCCGTCGCGCCCCACTTGTTCTCGTCCTGCAACCGCAGCGTCACGTTGAACGTGTGCCTCTGGTCCCAGTCCAGTGGGAGCTCGTCCGTCGGCAGGTGCGTGAGCCCCTCGGCCGACCGGCCGAAGTCCGCATCGCTCGCCACTCCGTCGGCAAACGAGTAGGTGTAGTACACCTCGAAGCCCAACCTCCTGGTCAGGCGCTTTTCCAGCGATACCTCCAGCCCGCGCGAGCTCGCGTACGTCTGGTTGATGTAACGATAGCTCTGTATCCCCGTCGTGGTGTCCGTCACCAGCGTCGATGAAATCAGACCGAAGATGTCCCGGTTGAACACGATGAAGTTCCCCGCGATGTCGTCCGTGAACTGGTGCGAAATCCCCGCCTGATACGAAATATTGAGCTCCGGCTCCAGGTTCGGGTTACCCAGCGTCCCCAGTGACCCGATCGCGTCCTGCGTCCGGAACAGGTACACTCGGCTCGGCCACTGCGTGAACCGGCCGTAATGGAAGAAGAACTTGTCGCGGTCCGTGATCGGAAACGCAAATCCCAACCGGGGCGAGACGTTGAACTTCCACTGGTCCACCGTCGGATCGACCTCCGCATTGGCGATCTCGATCTCGGTGTTGTTCCCCGTCGAGAAAAACTCGAACCGCAACCCGCCGTTCAACACCATCCCCTCGTATTCCCACTTGTCCTGCGCGTATACCGCACCTTCGGTGTTGAAGTTGTGGTATTCATTGACGTTCAGGCCCTGCTGGTAGACTCCCGTTTCGCTATTGAACCGCCGCTGCGCCGGGAACACACGCTCATTGTCCTTCAGATCGTTATAGATCACCTGCACGCCCGTCTTGATGCGGTGGCTCTTCCACTGCTCCGCCGTCAGGTCGCCTCGCATCAGGTACTGGACCGTCGTCTGATCCGTGAAGTACGGATAGTCGTACGACGTCACGAAATACGGGTAATCGTTGTCCGTGTACCAGGTGGCTTGCGAGATCCCGCCCTCCAGGTACGTCCCGTTGGGCAGCGTCGTCGGCAGCCCCGCGGTACTGAACTCGAACGG
>JBGSIK010000173.1:0-2536 GCA_041742575.1 Candidatus Krumholzibacteriia bacterium | reverse complement strand
CCCCCGGCTGTTGTTCACCATCGCGGAGATCCCTGCTCTGCGGGCAAAAATCACCGATGGCGGATACGACGCCGCGGCCTTCCAGTTCATACGCGACCGAGTGACGAACGTCTATCCCACGATCACTCCGGATTCGCTGCTGGACAACGACTGGGGCATGGAGCAGATCCAGAATCTCGGTCTCGCCGCGTTCCTCGGAGAAGAGCCCGACACGGCCGCTTTACAGCTCGGAAAGAACATCACCATTTACATCGCTGACAGTTCCGGCGTCGACGGGGACATTTTCACTTCGTCGCTGCGGCTGAGGTCACTCGCCCTCGGTTACGACATGTTCTTCGGCGACGCGACCGTCGCCGAACGGGAGTACATCCGGGGGGAGATGCTCGAATACCTCCAGTTCATGTTGAACGCGTTCGACTACGAGGTCTGGTTCTACCAGCCGTACACGAGCAACAAGACCGCGATGCTGGCCGCGGCGATAGGGCTGGCTGCCATAGCGCTCGATGGCGAGATGGACGGCTCCGACGGCAGCGCGGCGCTTGCGGCTGCGAATGCGTACTTCGACGCGTGGCGGGAGGCGCAGCTCGGGGCGGACGGGAGCTACGGGGAAGGGGTCCTTTACGCGGCATGGAGCCTGCGGCATCTCGTCTACTACTTCCACGCGCGCGTGCGGTTCGACGGGTACGACTTCTCCAAGACCGCCGGCATCCGGAGCGTGGAGAAATGGCTGGCGTACGAGCTCGATGCGCTGAGTGGAAACGTCAACAACCTGCATGACTGCACGGTGTACCAACGCCCGCTCGCGCGCCACAACACGTATTTCGATTGGGCCCAATCGGCGTGGGGCAGCTCGCTGGCGGCGTACATCTGGGAGCACGTTGCCGGCCCTTACGGCTTCGACCACGAGGACTTCGCCGACAAAGCGGCTACCGTGCTGTGGAACCAGGGGCTTCAGCCCTCCAATCCGTCCGAGGTCCTTCCGCGTTCGATGGTGTGGCCGGAACGTGGGCTTTATTATTACCGGGACGGGTGGCCGAGCGGAGAAGCGGGGAAGAACGTGGTGTTCAGCCTGTACTCTGGGATGTTCGGCGGCGGACACGCCCAGGAAGACCAGAACCAGTTCACGTTGACCGCCTACGGCGTCAAGTTCGCGATTGATCACGGCGCCGGGCGAATTGCAGGCAAGACCTCCGCCCACAACCTGGTGCTCGTGGATGGAGCCGGCCAGCATTACGCGGGGTCATCGATCGGCACGGATGGTCGCACGGCGGCCTATCTTTTCGGCGACTACGCCGACTACCTCTTCGCCGACGCCACCGCCGCCTATACCACACACAGCCCGCTCAACGACTACGGCGTTCCGTTTCCTTGGTCGGACTGGTCGTGGGGCTACCGCGGCGCCAATCCAGTCGAGAAGGCGTACCGGGAAGTGTTCGTCGTTCACGATCCCGCCACGCCTCCTTACTTCCTCATCGTCGACGACATCCGTAAGGACAGCACGGTTCACGACTACACGTGGCGTATGCATACGGCCCAAGAAAACGTGATTTCAGGGACCAAGCCCATTCGGATCTCGCGGGGGTCCGTCGCGCTCGACCTGCACGTCATCCGTCCGAAACTCGACTCGCTCACCATTTCGACGAGCCTGTTCGACAACGCCTGCGAGGACACGAACTCCAAAGTGCTATCGCTGTCGACACGAACAGTCGCCCCGGAATTCGCCCTGCTGCTGGTGCCGTGGGACGCGGGCATCGCCCTGCCGACCGTGGTGACCACGCCCGCGCCGTGGGGATACGTAACGTCGGTGCTGTGGCCCGGTGGGATCGTCGACCTGATTCTGTTCAACCCTTCGAACGATGCCGTCGAATCGGATGACGTGCCGGCTCTGCAGTCCCTGTCCGCCAGCGCAGCTTCCATTGAAACAGATGCTCGGGTGGCGCTCATGCGACTGGTGAATGGGGTGCTCCGTTCGTACTTGCTCACCGCTGCGACCGGATTGCGGGTGGGCGGCATTCAGTACGTGAGCATCGAAGACGGGCCCGTGAATATCAGCCTCGCTGGCAATCTTTTGCACATCGACCGCAAGGACGCGGACTTCGTCCTGTTCGGACCGGGCGTGATCGGCGTCTACTATCGGGGCATGCGCGTGCCCACCGTCAAAGTGGACGGGTATTTTTACCCCGACGAGCCCCTTGGTCCGCGTAAAGGGCAATCGCTGCCGATCGAGATCGGGGCCTATCCCAATCCGCTCAACCCGACCACGCGCATTGCACTCGAGCTTCCAGCCGACGCTCAAGTGACGGCCGTCATTTACGACGTGGCAGGTCGCGAGGTGGTCCGCTTGTGGTCCGGCCGCATGGCGGCGGGACCGAACCAATTGGATTGGTCCGGCCACGACGCCGACGGTAGGGCGGTTCCGAGTGGGTTGTATTTCCTCAGGATCAAAACGGGGGGAGAGTCCCACGTGCGCAAGCTCGTGGTCTTGCGTTGATTCTCCGCGGTGCCATCGCAGAGTCGCAGGGCGCCGGCCCCGCCC
>JBGSIK010000172.1:0-8220 GCA_041742575.1 Candidatus Krumholzibacteriia bacterium | reverse complement strand
TCTTCCGGAATGGCATTCAAGACGCGGTGCAGGCGGCGGTGGAAAGCGATACGGCCTCCGCCGTTCAAGTAAGGATCGGGATGTGTGCTCTCCAGGATCTCGGCGAGTTGCCTCGCATCTGCGATCAACTCGTCTCTGCTGAAGGCTCCAAACTTGGTGGTCGGTGGGGCTCCGGACCGCTGGGCCGTCTGGGAAGGCATGACGGTCCGCGCGGATTGGGCTGGAGGTCTGGACGGTTCGTCGGAACGTCCACAACCAAACAGCAGCAGCACAAACGCCGCTGCCGCCACGTACCTTTCCCTATTCATTGTCTGGCTCCCTCCCATGCGCCTCGCCGAGTGAACTCGTCACTTGCGCTTGTGCTTCATCGCAGACTTGATGAATCGTCCGAATGCCCTGTCCTTCCTGCGCCTCTCCACGTATGAGGTCTCGTGATAATCCGATTCCTTCTTGAGCTTCAGATAGCTCCGGTACCGCTCCTCGCTCAAGTCTCCCGACTCGACTGCCATCAGTACCGAACAGCCGGGTTCCTGGGTGTGACTGCAATCTTTGAAACGGCACGTCGAGGCCAGGTCTCGTATGTCCGTGAAGCTGTCTTCGATTCCGCCGCTCGCGCCCAGAATGCCGAGTTCCCGCATCCCCGGCGTATCGATCAACATCGCGCCCTGATCGAGAACCACCATCTGGCGGCGGGCAGTCGCGTGTGTTCCTTCCCCGGTTCCGCTCACCGCTTTGGTCTCCAAAGCGTCCCGCCCGATGAGGCGATTGATGAGCGTGGACTTCCCTACCCCCGATGATCCCATCAGGCAATATGTCTTGCCGGGAACCAGAACCTGCCGGAATTCGTCCACTCCCGCGCCGGTTGTGTTACTGAGAGCGATGGTCCTGGTGACGACGCCGGCTCGCGTGACGGATGCGAGTATCTGCTCCAGCTGACCGGGGACGAGCAGGTCGATCTTGCTCAAGACCAGCACCGGCTCGATATGCCCGTCGTTCACCATCACCAGGTATCGGTCGAGCCTGCTCAGATTGAAATCGAAGTGGCAGGACTGGACGATGAACGCGACATCGACGTTCGCCGCGATCATCTGGAAGTCCACGTTCTTACCAGGGGACTTGCGGCGCAAGAACGTTTTTCTCGGAAGGACGCCGTGGATCACGGCGGAGGCACCGGAGTTGTGGAGCTGCACGCAAACCCAATCTCCGACGCATGGCAAGGCTGCGGTGGATCCAACGGAGTATCGTAACTTCCCCGCAAGCTCGGCCGGTATCTCTCCACTTTCATTCCGGATCAGGTACCCCGCACGGTCAACCGCCGTCACGCGTGCCGTGCGGTGGCCCGGCCCACACACGCTCCGAGCACGCTCCTCGAACCAAGGGCTAAAGCCGAGGTCTCGCAATTCCATGGTGATCGCTTGTCCCCCGCGGCCAAGCCTCGAACGCGTCGCCGGGCAACTGTTCACACCTCAGAGCCGGACAACTTCATTCTGTAGCGAACTTCATGCAACACGTGCCCGAGGCCGATTTTGTGCTCCTGCTCCCCGCCGTCTTGCCGCATGCCCTTCCACTCGTAGAACGCTCGCGCCCGGGCATTCGTGCGCACCACCCAAAGGATTAGAGTTCGCGCGCCATGCTCCCGTCCCAAACGAACGGCGTTTTCGAACAACGCACCCCCGATACCCTGCCCCTGCCGCGAGGGCGCCACGTGGAGGTTGTAAATCTCCCATTCTTCCTCTCTCAATGAGAGTCCACCGCGGCCAGGCCCGCAAGCGACAAACCCCACCATGTTTCCGTTCTCCTCGGCCACCTGCACATGAACGCCCTCCTCGAGTTGGCGGAGCCAGCCCGCCGCATGCGCAACGGGGTCTTGTCTCGCGCGGAAACCCGACGGCAACTCACTGGTGTAAGTCGCCTGCCAGCTCGCGATGTGCAGCTGCGCAATCTGCCGCGCATCGCTTGTCGTTGCTTCCCGCACCACCAATCCTGCGTCCTTCGTCATGGCCTAACCCGCGCCCGTTTTTCCGGAAGCGCCCAGGCAGGAGGTCGCTGTTCCTCAAAGCCAGTCCGGGCGATCTATCGTTCGCCTGTTCCGGACGTTGCCGGTGTTGAGTGTCGTCACCGGCTCGAACAGGAGGGCATGAACTTCCTCCACGGCCACCGGCTTGTGCTCCACTCCACGCGGCACCACCAAAAACTCGCCTTCCGAGACACTCACGACGCCGTCACGGAGATGTATCGCCAGCTGTCCCTTGACGACGAGGAACAACTCATCTTCAGCCTCGTGGAAGTGCCAGTCGAATTCTCCTTTGAATTTGGCGAGCTTCACGTACTGTCCATTGAGCTCGGCCACAATTCGAGGGCTCCAGTACTCGGAGATCCGGGCGAGCTTCTCCGATAGACTCACTTTCTCCATGGCTTCGTATCCTTTTCTCGACCACCTGACGTTTCTGTGATCTCTCAATCGCCTGGTCAGGCCCCCGTCTTCAGAAACGTCCCCCGCTGCAGTTCCTCGAATGCTTGTCGGAGCTGTTCCTGAGTGTTCATCACGATCGGGCCGTACCACGCGACCGGTTCCTTCAGTGGCTCCCCCGAGACCAGGAGGAAACGGATCCCCTCGTCTCCGGCCTCGACGGTGACTTCGTCGCCGCGGTCGAAGAGCACGAGCGTGCGATTCTCGGCTTCCGTGGGAGGCGCCGTGTCCGCCCACCCCACGGCCTCGGTGGGGACCGCCAAGGGGCCCGACGCGTTGCAGAACTTTCCGGCCCCGGCGAATACGTACGCGAAAGCGTGACGCGTGGTCTCGACCGGGAGTGTTTTCCTCTTTCCCGCCGGCACCGAAACATCGAGATAAACCGGGCCGGCCGCGATCCCGTCCACCGGGCCGGATTTTCCCCAGAAGGTCCCACAAACGATCCGAGCCTGTGTGCCGTCGTCATCGGTGATCTCAGGGATGTCGGCGGCTTTCACCTCCTGATACCGCGGCGAGGTCATTTTGAGCGCGGCGGGGAGGTTCGCCCATAATTGGAAACCGTGCATCTTCCCCGAGCGATCGCCTTTGGGCATCTCCTGGTGAATGATGCCGCTCCCGGCCGTCATCCACTGGACATCGCCGGCGGAGATGACGCCGCTGTTCCCCATGCTGTCTCCGTGCTCGACTGTTCCCGCGAGCACATACGTGATCGTTTCGATGCCGCGGTGCGGGTGCCACGGGAATCCGGCCAGGTAGTCCTCCGGCCGATCGTTGCGGAAATCATCGAGGAGCAGGAACGGATCGAAATCCGCCGTGTCGCCGAACCCGAACGCGCGACGCAGATGCACACCCGCTCCCTCCAACGTCGGCTTCGCCTTCACGAGCCGTTTGACAGGTCGAATCGACATCTTCAAACCTCCCGGATTGAGATGATCACGGCAGAAACGGCGCGGGGCTCATCCTCGCGAATCGGCGTCCTCAGCCGCTTTCCTCGCCCCTGTCACCGGCCCTCTGCTGACGAGCGAAATGGTTCTGTTCATTCTCCTGTATCTTGCAGCGCCGATGATACCGGTGACGATTCCGGCCGGAACACACACGATGCCGACCGCCCAGAACCATCCCTGTTGTGAGAAATGCGTGATCGAGACACCGGCGATCAGCAACCCCACCCCGGAGCGCAGGTACGCCAGCAGGGTTCTTTCGTTTGCCAGCAGCGTCCGTTCGATCGCGAGTCTGTCTCGCAGAATGAGCTCGTCCCCGTCGAATCCCGAATATGGAACCTCTGTCATGGCTTCTCTCTCCCTGTAGCAACTCGCTGCCAATTGGCAGGCCGACGGATCCTCCGCGCTCAACCGTTAGTCGAGGGTTTGTGCTTCAACTCGTCGATTATCCAGTCCGCGGTCGTGACATAAGCGAAACCAAAAGCCAGATTGAGAAGGCTAGCGAGATGCATCTCCTCGTTGACGCTGCCCGTGCCGTCCGCGAGGAAGAACACCTGGTAATCTCTGTAATAAGCGTCCCGCGCTGTAGATTCACAGCACATGTTCGTCATGATACCGGATATGACCAGATCTTCGATCCCCATGCATCGCAACACCGTCTCCAAGTCAGTGTTGTAGAAAGCCGAGTAGCGGTGCTTGAGGACGATTTTGTCCGATGCGAGTGGAGTCAGGTCACGATGGATTTCGCTTTCTGCGCTGCCTTCGACGCACATACCTTTCCACCACCACCCCATGATGCCACAGTCGAGATTGCCGGGATGGTGGACGTGTTTTGTATAGATCACGGGGCGACCTTGTTCACGGTACGCACCGATCAGACGTTTGAGCGCCGGCAGGATGGCGACCCCGCCGCAGGTGAAAGTCGGGGACCGCTGATCCAGAAAGTAGTCTTGCATGTCTATGACCAAGAGAGCACTTTTCTCCTTATTCAGGCTCATATGGTGCTGGTTGAAGGGCCCGATCTTCTCGAGCCACAGTGCTGTCTTGGCCCCGATGGATTCCGAGTCGACATATGGTTTCAAGGCATGCTCCTCATTGATAACCAACATTTCCTGACGACACGGGGCTCAGCCACCTACGCCGCCAGCCCGAGCATACTTCGGACTCTTTGAAAGCTGTATTCGTCATCGGAACAGACGGCCAACATGTCCAACGCGGACTCCAGGTCACTTGGACGATAGAACAGGTCGTCCACTCCGTGCTTCTCCACGAAGCTCTTGTCGGCCGCCGGCTCCGGGCCCGACATCGACGTCTTGACACGACGTAGTCCTCCCAGGACCGACGACGGAAGCACGCGTTTCAACACGGTCCGAAGCGACGACCGAGAGTGCGCCTTGCGGCCTTCCGCGCTTCTCCTGGCACTCTCGCGCGCCCGATTGAGCCGATTCGCCTCTATCGAGTAGAGCGGCTCTTTCGCGAAGAGCCCCATTATCTGTACGTGCAAAAAGAATGTGGCGAGTAGAGACTGCAGCTCCGAGTGGCTGAACTCGCGCACATGAAATTCATTCCATGGCTTCATTCCGGAATCCAGTCTCAGGAGCGCGTTGGGAGTCGTGAACACGACGATCCCTTGCGGAGAAAGGACCCGTTTCAACTCGCCAATGTAGACATCATAATCGACTATGTGCTCGATCACCTGAAAGCTCACGATCATGTCGAACTCGGCGTTCTCGAACGGCAGCCGCCTGCCATCGGTCAATTGAAACTTCATGCCGAATTGACCGTATCGATCTTGCGCCGCCGATATGGCTTTCTCCGAAACGTCTACCCCGACCACTTCTTTCGCTACTCTGGAGAGCATTTCCGTGCCGTAGCCCGTATTACAACCCAAATCGAGCACTCGCTTGCCTTCGCTCAGTCGCGCCGCCTGCACATATGCCGCCGTATGCATGAGGTGCAACACATACTCTTCCTGCGATCGAAAGCCGTGCGTTTCGATCAAGGCGTGTCGTTCCGCCTGGAGCCCGACCATTTCCTCGTGGGACAACATGTTTACATCCTCTCGATGGCCGCGGTCATGCCGCCCGCCTCCTGATCGAGCGCCACCTTGTCATTGCGGCGATCATCTTGTAGCAGATCCAGATTACCGCCACCAGGCACAGAACCGGCAACACGACGGCTAGAATCGTGATCAGTACCGATCCGACCAGTTCGAGCGTGGCTACAAGAAAGTTCGCCGAACCACCGGTCGTTCCGGACGAGCCCGCGCGAAACGCCGCGGTGCCGCCGTGGACCACCGCCGAAACACCGCCGCCCGCAATGATGGCGAGTGCCCACTTCAAGAATGGGGAGACGTCATCGACCATAGAGGCCGTCGCGATTACGCCGGCGACGACCGCCGCGGGCGCCAGCAGCGCGTCCATCACGTTGTCGAGCCATGGAATGTAGTAGGTGCCGATCTCGATGACGGTCGCCGTGGCCAATGCGATCAGCGCGGGCCACGTCCCTATCCATTCGAATCCAGCGGACAGCTCCAAGCGGCCGGAAAGGGCCGCGATACTCAATCCCAGCAACGGCACGAATACGCGAAAACCGCATGCCGCGCTGAGACAGATACCGATGATGATCCCGAGAACAGTCGACATTTCCGACCGCCCTACAGAGTATCCGATCTCTTGAATAGCCACTGATTCTTCACGGACGAAGACCCTTGAGAGACGATGGTATAGCCTGCGACAGCCGTTTCCATTCTGAACATGACTATCGTTCCATTTTCTGGGTGCGACGATAGTTCCGTTACGGTGTCCCTTATCTTACCCAAGGACATTTGTTCCCCGCATCGATCCTCACCGTGTAGGGCTGTGATCATGCGCCCGAGCTCCGGCAAATCCTCGTCGCGGAACACCTCGAAGCGAAGGGGTTCTGCATTTTCGTCGTTCTTTTGCGTGGCCTACCCAACGCCGCAGTGTCGCGGGCGCGGGAGGCGGTGGCCGGTTTCCACATCGCGATCCCGGTCGTCCCGACGGTCCGATTCTACAGCGGCATCGGCCGGCACGCCAGCTCGATGTACGTTCGCGGAAGGCTGTCTAGAGGACAAAGGCAGAGAGGCTTCGTCGCGTGCTCAATGTTTGCGGGTGCCCTGTGGCGATTACGACGATTTCCTCGTCCCGGCGTCCAATTCGCGAAAGCGTTCGATCGAGGGGCTGGGATCGAAGTCTTCCAGCTCGAAGAGCTGACGAACTTCGATTTCGGCTTCCTTCCCGTCACCCGCCGGATTCGGGAAACGTTTCGCCCACGCGAGGGCTTCCTCCCGCGACTCGACCTGGATGATCGTGTATCCGGCAATCAGCTCTTTCGTCCCCGCGAAAGGACCGTCGGTCACGGAGCGCTTTTCGCCCCTGTACTTGATCCTCCAACCCTTCGAGGTCGGCTGAAGACCCGAAGCGTCGACGAGCGCGCCGGCTTTCACCAGCTCCTCGTGGTACGTCGCCATCTCGGCGATGAGCTTTTCCTCCGGCATGGCGCCGGCCTCCGAGTCTTTATTGGCCTTGACGATGATCATGAACCGCATGGACTGCTCTCCTTTCCCCCGAAAGACGTGTTCTTTTCGCTCGCAACGGATCGGACGTTCGGTGGGGTTTCAGTCGCCGACCAGCGTCTTGAATCCACCGTACATCATGCGTTTGGCATCGAAGGGCATATCGTTCGGTCCACCCATCTGCCCGATCCGCGGGTCCTTCATCACCTTGGCGTTCACACGATCGCGGTGTGCGCGCGACTTGTAGACGATCCAGGAAAACACGATGGTCTCACCCCGCTTGATCTTGATTCCGCGCGGGAAAGGCAGCCCCCACTTGACGTTGAGGTCGTCGCCCACGCACTCGCGGTAATCGAGCGCCCCGTGCTCGCGCCAAATCTTGCCTGCCTTCCTCGACATGCGGCGGTACGCCGCCAGATTTTTCTTCGGAACGGGTAACAAGAATCCGTCTACGTATTTCATGAGATCTCTCCTTCGTTTGCGTGATCCATCGAGCCGACAGCCACCGCCGGTCTGCGTTTTGGGGCCGGTCGGCCCGGTCATCATTCCGCGTACGCTTGTTGTAGTGTCTCCAGGTCGATTTTCTCCATTTGCAGGAGTGCTTTCATCACTCGGTTCGCCTTTTCGGGATGCTTCTGGTTGAGCAACTGGTCCAGCGCGGCGGGAACGATTTGCCACGACAAGCCGTACTTGTCCGTGAGCCAGCCGCATTGCACCTTCGCCCCGCCCTCGGAGAGCCTCTCCCACATCTCGTCGATCTCCTTCTGCGTCTCGCAGTTCACGACCAACGATATCGCCGGCGAAAACGCATATTGCGGGCCGCCGTTCAACGCCATGAAGTCCTGGCCTTCGATCCGGAACGCAACGGTCATGACCGATCCCTCCGGGCGAGGCCCGTCGGGCCCGTAGCGGGTCACGGTAATGATCTCCGAACGCTTGAAGACGGACGTATAGAACCTCGCGGCTTCTTCGGCCTGGTGATCGAACCACAAGAACGGGGTGATCTTTTGCATGTCACCTCCTCCCTATGTGTCTGGTCTGCTCCCGCGGCCGACCGCACTCCACGCTCGAAGCCAGCCACTCGGTCGGACGCTCCGCCCGAGCATCGGCCGCAGCGGTTGGCGTCAAGCCCTGGCGCTGAACCGGGACGTCTGGACCTCCGCTGCGTCCGAGGCCGGTTTGATGTTACGGTTCGTGCGGAACACGTTCTCCGGATCCCACTGCGCTTTCAACTTGGCGAGACGGGAAAGCGCCTTGCCCAGCGCAGCCTC